>CACZTQ010000098.1 GCA_902784155.1 Oscillospiraceae bacterium | reverse complement strand
TCCGCATATCCCGATGGCGGGCGACAGATTGTCGCCCCTACTGTATTAACCTTTACCGCCATTATATACTCGGAGCGAAGCGACCCTCAACTGCTCACTGCTAACTGCTCACTGCTAACTGCTCACTGCCGGCCGGTCTCCGCCTTTTATATTCTATATCAATATTCATTTACAAACCGTCCGGGCTGTGTTATAATATTCCGGTAAAAAATTTACGGAGGGAACAATATGACAGACGAACTCAGATACTGGGAAAATCCGTATATCATAAAAGAAAACAAGGAGGACGGCCACAACAACGCCCTCCCGAGAAAAACCGCTAAGGATGCGCTCGCAGGCGCTCCCGCGCCCGGTTATCTCTCTCTCAACGGAGTGTGGAAATTCTACTGGCAGATGGGAGTCGATGACCTGACAGAGGAATGGCGCGCTGCCGCTTTCGACGACTCGTCGTGGGACGATATCGAGGTCCCGTCTCTCTGGCAGCTCAAGGGCTACGGCAAGCCGGTCTATCTCTGCGCGTTTTTCCCCAAGGCGATTTCAACGGTCAAATCCGAGATACCCTCAATCAATCACGCGCTCAATGAAATCGGCGTTTACCGCCGCAGCTTCACTCTGCCCGAAAGCTTTGAGGGCAAAGAGATATTCATTAACTTCGGGGCCGTCAAGGCGGGCTTCTTCCTCTTTATAAACGGGGAAAAGGTCGGCTATTCACAGGGCTCGATGACTCCCGCCGAGTTTGATGTGACAAAATATGTGAAGCCCGGCGAAAACCAGCTCACGGTCGAGGTCTTCCGCTACACAGACGGCACCTATCTTGAGGACCAGGATATGTGGTTCCTCAGCGGTATTTACAGGGACGTTTATCTCTACGCCGAGGAGAAGGTCTGCATAAGGGATTTCTTTGCCGACGCGACTCTCTCGGACGATTACAAAGACGGAATCCTCAACCTCGAGATTACTCTCGCTAATTACGGCGACGATGAGGAATGCACCGTCGAGGCGGCGCTTGTCGATAACGGCAAGGCGACCGCGATTCTCAGCAAAACCGTCGCCGCCAAAAACGGCAAGACCGTAATCAGGGCAAAATACGAAACGGAAAACGTCAGGCAGTGGAGCGCCGAAACACCCGAGCTCTACCGCCTTGTGATAGGCCTCAAGAAGGGCAGGAAAACCCTCAGCGCAAAGGCGGTCAATATCGGCTTCAAAAAGGTTGAAATAAAGGGCAATGTCTTTTATGTCAACGGCAGGAAGGTCATAATCAAGGGCGTCAACCGTCACGATTTCGACCCCGACTGCGGCTGGGCCACTCCTCTTGAGAGATATGAGCAGGACCTTTATCTGATGAAGCGCGCGAATATCAACGCCATACGCACAAGCCACTATCCCAACAAGGAAATCCTCTATGATATGGCGGATGAGCTCGGCTTCTATGTCATGGACGAGGCCGATGTCGAGTCTCACGGCGTGCGCCGCAAAAACTGCCCCGGCGACAATCCCGATTTCAAGGATGCCGTTGTTGACAGGGCCCGCAGGATGGTGCTTCGTGACAGGAGCCACGCCTGTATCTGCTTCTGGTCGCTCGGCAATGAGGCGGGCGACGGCATAGACTTCAAATATGAGAAGGATGCCATTCTCGCGCTCGACACGAGCCGCCCGATTCACTATGAGGGAGACTTCGATTTCACTAAATCCGATTTCATCTCGAGAATGTATCCTACTGAAAAGATAGTCGAGAAGCTTGTCGCTCAGCAGGAGGTAAAAATCACTCCATACGACAATGTCGCAAACGCTCTCGCGGCCGACAACAAGCCCGTGCCCGCAGACGTTTACGCGACTCACCCGGTCATCTACTGCGAATACGCTCACGCCATGGAAAACAGCCTGGGCAACTTCAAAGAGTATGTCGATGACTTTGAAAAATATGACCATATGACGGGCGGATTTATCTGGGACTATGTTGACCAGAGCATCCGCGTCAAAGAAAACGGTGAGGAAAAATGGCTCTACGGCGGAGACTTTGACGAGGGCAGCAGCAGCTATTATTTCTGCGCTAACGGAATCATCACCGCCGACAGAATGCCTCAGCCTTCCTACTGGGAGGTAAAGAAGGTCTATTCAAACCTCGAGGTTGTCGATTCAGACGCGAATAACGGAAAAATCACAATCAGAAACAAGAATTATTTTGTCGATACATCGGACTGGACCTTTGCCTGGTCTCTCGCGGTTGACGGCGTAACGGTCGAGAAGGGCGAGCTCGTTGACCTCGCGATTCCACCGATGACGGATGAGACCGTAGTCCTGCCCTACAAGGCGTCGAAATACCCTGACGGCGAGCTTATTCTCACCGTTTCATTCCTTCTCAAAACAGACAAACCCTGGGCTGAGAAGGGCTATGAGACAAGCTTCTCGCAGATTATTCTCAGAGAGAAGGCCGCGGCGGATTCAAAGCCCGCGCAGGGTGAGCTCAAATTCCTTCAGAAGGGCAAATTCGTCTCAATAAGAGGGGAGGGCTTCTCCGCCGAAATCACAAACGGAGCTCTGTCCTCTCTCAGATACGGCGATAAGGAATATCTCGCAAAACCCATGAAGCCCGATTTCTTCAGGGCTCTGACCGACAACGACAGGGAGTATCTCAACTTCGCCCCCTATGTCGCGGGGATTCATCCCCTCTATCAGTGGAAGCGCTCAACCGCGATGACTTACGCGAAATCCGTCAAAGCTTCATCGACCCCCTCGGGCGTTGAAGTTAAAGTCGGCTGGTCGGCGCCGTTTGTGACGGGCGTTTCAACTGTTTATCTCTTCGCTCCCGACGGCGATGTCACCGTGACGCATTCGGCGAAGGGCCTCTTCCTTCCGATGCTCAAGGTCGGCGTGAGAGCAGGGCTTGTTCCGTCGCTTCAGAACGCGGAGTGGTACGGCAGAGGACCGCAGGAGACTTATCTCGACAGAAAGACGGGCGCGAGAATAGCGATTCACAGGGCAAATGTCGATGAGCTCGAGCACAGATATATGAGACCGCAGGAAAACGGCCACCGCACAGATGTCCGCCGCCTCACGATAACGGACTCCGAAGGAAACGGAATCAGAATCGACAATATGGATAAGCCCTTCGGCTTCAACCTCGCGAAATATTCGCCCGAAAAGCTTGATTCGGCAAAGCATCTCTATGAGCTTGTTCCCGATGATTATCTGACGCTCAGCATTGACGGCTTCCAGCGCGGTGTCGGCGGCGATATGCCCGGCGTGGCAACTCTGCGCAGGCAGTATAAGCTCCCGAGCTTCAGGGAATATACATTCAAATTCAGAATCGGAAAAATAAATGACTAAAACAAATGTCATGCGACTGCTCGACGCGGCCGGGATTGAGTATGAGACCGTTGAGTATGAGGTTGACGAGAGCGACCTCTCGGGCGCGCATATAGTAAAAGAGACCGGGAAGGACAAGGACTCCGTTTTCAAAACCCTTGTCTTTTCCGGAGATAAAAACGGCTTCGGCGTCTGCTGCATTCCCGTTTATGATGAGCTCGACCTCAAAAAGACCGCGAAGGTTTTCGGCGATAAGAAGGTCGAGATGCTTCACGTGAAGGACCTGCTCAAGACAACGGGATATATACGCGGCGGATGCTCTCCGGTCGGTATGAAAAAACAATTCCGCACGGTGATTGACGAGACGGCGCAGCTCTTTGACACAATCTATGTCAGCGGCGGCCAGAAGGGAGTTATGCTCGGCATCTCTCCGCTCTCACTCGCCGGATATATCGGGGCGGATTTTGCGGATGTTACGGTATGAGGAATCTTAAATGACCGACAGACTTAAAAAACAGCTCGAATTCTCTCTTGAGATAGACAAGGAAAAAAACATATTCCGCCAGACATCCCTCTCGGGCCACGGCAGGAAAGAAAACGACGCGGAGCACGCCTGGCACATGGCGATAATGGCCTATCTGCTGCGCGAATACTCAAACGAGCCCGTTGATATTCAGCGGGTTATGATTATGTGCCTTATTCACGATATAGTGGAGATTGACGCGGGCGACACCTATGCCTATGATGAGAATGCCATCGCGACTCAGAAGGAGAGGGAGGACGCCGCGAAGGAGCGCATATTCTCACTTCTGCCCGACGACCAGAAAGCGGAGCTGACCGCCCTTTTTGATGAATTCGAAAAGAATGAGACAGCCGAATCGCGCTTCGCCCATTCGCTTGACAATCTGCAGCCGCTTATTCTCAACAACAGCAACGGCGGCTCCGACTGGACGGAGCACGGCGTCAGCGCCGCTCAGATTTACGGCAGACAGGGAAAAACAAAACAGGGCTCAATAGCCCTGTTTGAAGTCACCGATAAAATTATTAAGGATAATATAGCAAAGGGAGTTATAAAATAAAGGATAATCCGTATCCGTCCCGTATCTCGGACGGGCGGATTATTACGGAAAAACTCCTCAATCTGCGCTCTTGAAGCGCTGACCGAGCCCATTATCATTTCGGGTTTGCCGCCGCCTCTGCCGTTCAGGGCGGCGTTTATTTTTTTGCCCGTCTCTCTTATATCGGTCTGCGATGATACGGCGGCGTATTTGTAGCCGTCCTCATCGTTTCCGGAGAAGGCGTAACCGGCGGGGAATTTTTTCGCGATCATATCGGCGAGAATCCTCGCGTCGTCAGCCGAGCCCGAGTCGTCAAAAAGAACGGGGAATTCCGGCGTCAGCTTCTCACACATAAGCTCAAAATATTTCTTTTTAAGCTCAATGTATTTAAGATGCTCCGCCGACATTTTTTCTTTGAGTTTCTCAACCGCGGCGGCGATTTCGCCCGTCTTCGCGCAGAGCGAGGCGGATATGAGCGAGGCGTTTTCCGTCTTCTCGCGGTAGTCCTCAAGAGCGCGGGCTCCGATTTTGAGGGTAATCCTCACGCCCTGCTTGTAATTCATCATTGACGTTGCCTTTATGAGACCGGCCTCGCCCGTGAAGGCGGTGTGGGTGCCGCAGCAGGCGCACAAATCCGCGCCCTCTATTTTAATCAGCCTCACCTGACCGCTGATTTCCTTTTTGCTCCTGTAATCATAATTTCCGAGCTCTTCCGCCCCGGGATAAATCTCCGTTACGGGAACGTTTTTCCAGATTATCCTGTTTGATTCAAGCTCGGTCTTTTCGAGAATCTCACGGCTGACGGGCCCGTTGAAATCAACCGTTACCTCGCTTTCGCCCATGTGAAAGCCGACATTGTCATATCCCGTCAGGGAGTGCATTATCCCCGAAAAGATATGCTCGCCCGTATGCTGCTGCATATTGAGAAATCTGTAATCCCAGTCGAGCGCGCAATTTACCTCTCCCTGCGCCGGGGCATCGCAGATATGGATTGTCTCATCCTCTCTCTCAACTGTGTCGAGCACCTTTGACGCGCCTATAAATCCTCTGTCTCCGGGCTGACCGCCCCCCTCGGGATAAAACGCGCTCCTGTCGAGAATAATCTCAAAGCGGCCTTTGACATTTTCACAGGATATCACACGGGCCGTGAATTCCCTTATATATTGATTCTCACGGTAAAGTCTCTCTGTCATAAGCTCCTCCGCGCCGTTTTTTTCAATAATAACATACCCCGGCGCTTTTATCAATTATTTTTAAAAAACATTAAAATATACTTGATATTTATATATCTTTATATTATAATATTAGAGATTATGGAGCTTTTCTTTAATCATGTGGCGTGTGGGTCCTGTGCGACAGGGCGCCGTGAACCATGTCAGGCGGGTGAACCGAGCAGCATTAAG
>CACZTQ010000097.1 GCA_902784155.1 Oscillospiraceae bacterium | reverse complement strand
GATGACCTTTGTGAAGGTGCCGCCGTTTTCGAATTCCTTGACTATCTTTAAATGATAGTCCGCCTGAGCGGCGATTCTCGCGAGATGGGTTACGCAGATTACCTGCCTGCCGAGCGAGACCGAGTGAAGCTTCAGGGCGATTTTTTCCGCCGCCGAGCCGCTGACACCCGTATCGATTTCGTCAAATATCAGAGTCCCTACGCTGTCGCGGAATGTAAGGACATCCTTTATCGCGAGCATTATTCTCGACAGCTCGCCGCCCGACGCGATTTTTGAAAGCGGTTTCGGAGGCTGACCGGGGTTGGTGCTGATGAGAAATTCTATTGTCTCCGCGCCCCTGACCGAGAGGGGGACGGAGTTTATTTCGACCTTGAATACTGCGTGAGGCATATCGAGGAAGGTGAGCCTGTCCGTCACTTCCTTCTCGAATTTGCGCGAGGCCTTGACTCTTGATTCCGTCAGCTTTCCCGAGAGTTTCTTTACCTCATCCGAGTATTTATAAAGTTGATTCTCGAGCTCTCTTATTCTGTCATCCGAGCCTGTGATTGAGTCTCTTTCCTCTCTGCATTTATTGCAGAATTCAATTATATCCTTCTCCGTTTTGCCGTATTTCATTGACAGACGGTAAATAAGGTCGAGGCGCTCGTTTATTTCTTTGAGCCTTTCGGGTGAGAATCCGAAGCTGTCAAGCAGTGATGAAACGGCGGAGGTGTAATCCTCAATCTCATAGGCGGCGGATCTGATATTCTGAGCGACTTCCTTCGCCTGAGCGTAGAATTCGGCGGCGGCCTCAAGGTCGCCCGCGCATTTCACGAGACCTTCGCGAAGGCCTCCGTCGCAGCTCAGAGCTTCATAGGCCCTGCCGAGAAGCTTCTGCACCTTTACGCTGTTTTCTATCAGATTCTTTTCGGCGTCG
Organism: Oscillospiraceae bacterium; assembly: GCA_902784155.1. Taxonomy (GTDB): domain Bacteria; phylum Bacillota; class Clostridia; order Oscillospirales; family Acutalibacteraceae; genus CAG-177. The sequence continues at coordinate 2,071 of CACZTQ010000097.1, read as the reverse complement.
AGCTCGTCCGATTCGCCCTCTCTGAGAGCCGCGTCATCGATTTCTTTAATGACAAAATCGAGATATTCGAGCCTTGAAGCCGCGTCGTCGCGCCTGTCATAGAGCCCGTCGAGCTCGTGCTTGATTTTTATGAGAGAAGAGAAAGCTTCCCTGTATTCCGCGAGCAGGGCGGAGTTGTCGGCCATCAGGTCTATGAAATGATAATGCTTTTCGGGTGAGAGCAGCGCCTGATTGTCGTGCTGTCCGTGAATATTTATAAGGGCGGAGCCGATTTCCCTGAGCTGGGAAACGGTTACGGGATAGCCGTTGATTTTGCAGGAATTTCTGCCCGAGAGCGAGATTGTCCTCGTTATCGCGAGCGAGCCGTCCTCGCTCTTTTCGATATCGTATTTATCGAGCAGGCCCGCGATTTCATCGCCCGTGCCGGTAAAAAAGGCGGCAACCTTTCCGCTGTCATTGCCTTCTCTGATAAGCTCCTTTGAAGTCCTCTCGCCGAGAATGGCGTTGATGGAGTCAATGACTATCGATTTGCCCGCGCCCGTTTCGCCGGTCAGAATATTCAGCCCGCTCATGAAATCAATTTCCGCTTTTTCTATGACGGCTATGTTTTCGATTTTTAAGCCACTGAGCATAGTGAATCTCCGTTATTTCACGATTATCTCGTTGATTGCAGATTTTATGGTTTCGGCGATGTCGATGGTCCTGCAGAGGACGAATATCGTGTCGTCGCCCGCGAGAGTGCCCACCACGCCGTCAAATTCCATAACGTCGAGAGCCGCGCAGGCGGCGTTTGCCATACCGTTGTAGCATTTGATGACGAGCATATTCCCCGCGGAATCCGAAGAGACAACGCTGTGAGCGAAGACGCTGTTGAATTTGCCGCTGATTTCGGATTTATCGTCCTTGTCAACCGTGTAGCAGGACCTTCCGTATTTATCCGGCTTCTTGACCAGACGCAGGTCCTTTATATCGCGTGAGACCGTTGCCTGAGTGGTGTCAAAGCCTTCCTCATTCAGCTTTTCGAGAAGCTCCGTCTGCGTGAAAATGCTGTTTGTTTCGATGATTCTGAGGATAACCTCGTGTCTTCTTTTTTTCATATTTTCACTCTCACATTCTGTCCTTCATTTTCCTGTAGAGAATATCAATGAAGTTGTCGTTTTTGATTCTTATGAAATCCGCGGTGAAATCCGCGCTTGATATTTCTATTATGTGATTGCCGTCAAATGATTTCGGCTCGTTGCCGTCGTTTGAATAAAACAGCTTCTCGCCCTCGGCGGATTTTATCGAGAGCCTGTCGGAGGGCTTGAATATTATCGACCTGTTAAAGAGCGTATGCGGGCAGACGGGAGTGAGCAGAATGCTCTCGAGCTGAGGGTCGATTACGGGGCCTCCCGCCGAAAGAGAATAAGCAGTCGAGCCCGTCGGCGTGGAAATGATTATTCCGTCGCAGACATAGTCGTTGATTTTTTCGCCGTTGAGAAAGACCTGCATATTTGACATTCTCTGCTTGTGGTTGTTTGTGATATAGCAGTCGTTGAGGGCGAAGTCAAAGCTCTGCGTCACGCCGTCGGTAAGAGTGGTCTTGAGCATCAGACGCCTGTCGATAGCGTAATTGCCGTCAATCAGGCAGGAGAGTTTATCGAGCTCGTCGTTTTCGAGACCTGCCATAAAAGCGAGCCGCCCGGCGTTGATGCCGAGTATGGGCTTCGAATGCTTGACGGCCTCTTTCGCCGCGTGAATTATCGCCCCGTCACCGCCTACGGCAATGACCGCGTCGGAATCTTTAATAAGTCTGTCCGTATTCTCCGGCTGAGAATCCGGCGCGGAATTACCCGAGCGGTAGCCGGGCGGAATACAGTATTCAATGCCGATTCTGTCAAGCTCGGCACAGATTTTCTCCGTTATATCGAGAGCCTTGTCGCGCGTAAAATTGGGAATAATCGTAACTTTCATATTCATCCCTGCTTATCAAGTTCATTGTGAGAGCTTTCAACAAGCTCCGTGACGGATACGTCGCACAGTCTTTCGGGCGCGTCCGATTTCCTTATAAACATCAAGTATTCTATATTTC
>CACZTQ010000096.1 GCA_902784155.1 Oscillospiraceae bacterium | reverse complement strand
TGACAGCGGGAGTGAAATCATCGGGAACTGCCGGCATCTTGTCTGTTACTTTGCCCTGCAAAACCATAATCAGCTGAACGGGCATAACCGAAAACAGAACGAGAGCAAGCCCTGTGATAATACCTATTGTCCAGTTCTTTATCTGATCCATCAAATACGAATCCATATAAATCTCCTTTAAGCTTCTTCCGCGGCGTTGACAGATTCAAGATAATCGTTGACCATCTGGCTTCTGCGCTCGGAGAGCTCGTAATACATCTGCGCTCTCTTTTTCTTGGAAATGGGCCAGAGCATCTTGGGAACGATACCCAGGGCGCTTGTTACAAGAGGAACAACGGTGCAGAGATAGAAGAGCCATTTCTTGGTTCTTTCATCCTGAGTGCCGACTTTAAGACCCTGAACATATCCGACCTTGCTCATTACAAGGTTGTTGATGGTACCCATGAATATGCCCTGAAGCTTCTGAACGAGTCCTTTTGCGACACCGGTTGTAGCCTCCATACGGTAGCCGTGCTTCCATTCGCAGTAGTCCATGGCCTCATTCCAGAGATCGGCGTTGATAACCTTGTTGACGCCGAAAAGAAGCTTTGAGAGGAATTCGGTAAAGCCATAACCTATGAGCATGGGCTTGAGTTTAAGATAGTTTTTATTTGTTATACCGAGCAGAAAGAATCCGAAGGTGACAAAATCGCCGTACATATCGGAGCCGACCCACAGGAATTTTGAGGAGAAGCGCTTACGAAGAGGAGCGACAAACGCGTAGCTGATACTGCCGACGGGGCCGGAAATACCGCTGACAAGCGCTTTGAGAGTGTTGATCATCGAATTCTGACCGAATACATCTATCCAGTAGTTATCCTGGCTTGTTCCTACGCCGAATCCGGCAAGGAAATCCGAAAGGCACATAAGCAGAACGGGATAGTTCGTGAATATGGCTTTGAATCCGTCTTTGACGCTCGGCCTGTCTATTGACTGGGGAACCCTCTCCTTCGAAACAAGGAAGAACCAAAGAGTGAACGCCGATGAAATCAGCGCGCAGGTAACGCCCATTCCCATAAATATAGTTCTGAGCTGAACCTTCCATCTGCCTGTGGTAACCATATCATACATGAAGCCGAATATGTATCTCGGCATATCCTCGCCCATATATCCGGTAAGGAGCTCGGCGAGAGTAATAAGGCGCACACGTTCGTTGGGATTCGGTGTTATTGTGCTCATATATCCGCTTCTCGCAACACCGGTAAAGGTATTCGCCGTCTCGGTGAAGACGCTGAAGACATAATAGAATATAAGCTTCGGAACAAAAGTGGCCGCCGTGTTGGGGAAGAAATAGGGAATAAACCAATAGAGAAGGCCGATAAGAGTCATCGGAATCTGGAACATTACAAGATAAGGCCTGAATTTACCTATTCTTGTTCTGGTGTTATCAACGATTGCCGAGATGAAAGTATCGTTTATAATATCCCAGGCGCCGGTGAAAATACCGACGATTGCGGCAATCTTGAAATCGATTTTAACAACGTCCCAGATAAATCTCTGAGAGTAATTGTTGATATTGAATGCGTTGGACCAGTCATTGAACAAATACGCCACAGTTTCTTTTGTGCCGATATAGTTGAAGCTTCTGAAAACATTTTTGTCAACTTTGTTTTCGGCTTCCTGCTCTAAATCGCGCTCTTTATCTGTTATCTGCTCAGACATCGGTCTCCACCTCCAATTCGGTAATATAAACTGTCAGATCATCCGAATAAACCTTACCTTCATATTCGAGCTTCATGGTGATTGTTATGGGCTTATCGGGATCCGGAAGAGTTTCGGTTGCGTTTTTATTAACCGTCATAACGCCGTCGGCGTCAATGGAAACAGCTTCTTTTACGGAAGGATTGAAGGTAAGCTTATAGTCATCCTTCACAGCGCCGCTGTTGATTCTGACATCGGCCGGGAGCGCTTTCATATCGCCCGGATTCACAACCATTGAGCGCTGAGTGAAACGGCATCCGTACCATTTGAAAGAAATATGTCCGGTTTTATTGAACGGCAGTTCTATGTTGGCAAAATTGCTGTCCTGTTCAGCGGGAAGAAGCAAAGTGAAATCTGATTTAAGCTGAGCGGATGATTTTATTCTATATTTGCCGTTTATATCAATATTGATGATCTCATCGGTAACGCGGTCAATCTTAAATGAATAAGACAATCCTTCGGCTTCAAATTTGCTTTCTGAAATATCGGCAACGTCGGAGAGCTTCTTCACCGCTTCTTTGTAAACGGTACTATTTGTGTAATCTCCGGTATCAACGCTTTTGGGATCTATCTCAAAGCTGATGAAATAATAACCGTCGTCGCTGACATTGCCGTTTTCGTCCGTGTGACCCTGCTCGGCGGTAAACTCCGTAACATCCGAGGAGTTAATCTTAACGGCGGGAGCATCCTTCGCCTGAGACATTTTTACTTCGGATTCATTCGGGTAGAGAGCCGCAATCTCACCGCCGGCATTATCCCTGATATAGGAGACTATGGAATTGTCGGCCTGAGCGAACGGAGTTACGATATCTCCCCAAAAATTTACGTCGGTGTGCCAGCTACACTCCGCGTAATCGGATTTGACGGCTTTTTCATAGAGACCGTTGACATAGGCGCAGAGCGCTTCTTTGCTCTGCGGAAGCTCAGTCAGGGAAGAGACAGGCTTTTCTTCGGGCTGCTTGAATCTCGGCTTACTGAATTCTCTTTTTGCGTAAACCGCCAATGTCGCAAAGCAGATACCAATCAGAAGAATAATAATGAGGACAACTAAAACTATGGATTTTTTCTTTGAAATCTGACTCATAATTCCTTGCCCTCCTCTTCGATTTTAAGCGCCTCTTCAAGGGCTTTGACTCTTTCTTCGCGTTCCTCTTCGCTCTCAAAAACGGGAAGAGTAAGAGAATCAATGTCAATTTCGCCGGAGCGGACTTTTTTAAGAACTTCTTTGCGCTTGGGATCGAATTCCCTGTAAGTCGGCTCTATTCCCTTTTTAAGCAGAGCTTTGTTAAGCAGATACATTATGACAAACAATGCAAATGCTGCCGCAGCTCCGAAGCCGAACGATATGCCGGCATAATTATTGCCGGGGACAGCGAATCTGATAACAATAACGGCTATCTGCGTGATAAGAGCAACGACCGCTCCGGCCAAAGAAACTCTTTTCATAAATATCGTGGATTTGGTAAGGTTTATAAAACCTATACAAAACGCTCCGAAAATAAGAAGATTGATTAAAACGATAATAATAAAGAGCAGCAAAACCGCAGCCTCGGCTATGGCGAATTTTGAGAAAACAGCGCTTTTTATAAAATCGAGCTGTTTCATCAGCATACCGTCGCCGAATGACTGAATCAGATTTATAAGACCAATGCTGAATTTCTTATCAAAGAAAGGAAGCTTATAATGAACTCCGATAAAAGGAATCATCAGAGCGCATACCGAAGCGATTACGGCGATAAAGCGCATAATCTGAAGCTTGCCGCTGATAAAGGACGCTTTGATACGCGCGATAACCATACGCGCAACTGCCGATTCAAGCTCGGTCCTTTTTGCGTCTCTGACAAGTCCTTCATGCTGAGTAAAATACATTATATTAACGCCGCAATGCCTGCAGTTGGGTCTTAAATCAAAAAGATTTATCTCCCCGCCGCACTTTGGACATTTCATATTTACACCTCAATTCAGATAATTACAGTTGAATAAAATCAAAGAGACCTACAATGATATTCGCGAATCTTACAAAGCTGTAGAGGAAATTATGCCAAAGAGTATCGACCGAAGCCTCGAGCGGCTTTTCAACTGTCTTTTCGCGGCTCTCTCCGAAAAGCCCTTCGGGAACGGTTGATTCGAAATGATCGGGCTGCTCAATGCCGAGAGCGTGAAGAGCGATTGAGGCAACGTCGCGGTTGCGAACCTCTTCGCCGAGAACGGTTTTATTGACTGAATGACCCGCTACGGCAAGCAGAGCGGAGCTCTCCTCAACGGTCTGTCCGCCGTGACCGCCGGCTGTTTCGCCGTGGTCGGCAACTACGATAAACAGGCTGTCTTTCATAAGACCTTTGGCTTCTATAACATCATAAATCATTCCGAGATAATCATCGGCCTTCTCCGCGGCGGCGTAGTATTCATCGCTGAATCCGCCGTAGGTGTGAGCAGCGTGATCGACATCGTCAAGCTGGACAAACATCAGCTCGGGAACGTGATTGAACTGGATAGCTCCGCAAACGGCATCGGCAATCATCGGGTCGGAAAGTCTGTTAACCATACTCACGCCTATATCGCTCTCGATAATGCCGTGATTGATATTGAGCCAATGGCTCAGGGAAAGGAGCTTGGCATCCGGCATAGCCTGACGGGTATAATAGAAAATGGTGTTGTTGTCGCTTTCGGATGTTCTCTTGGGCTTTCTTATATCTGTCGTGTCGTTTGTCATACCGTGAACATCATAGGGAACACCGGTGAGGATTGCTCCCCAGTTCTGGGCGCTTGTGGTGATATACTCGGTATGAGCGTTGTAACGATAGGCGTTATCGGCAAAAATGCGGTCAAAATTGGGAGAATCAACTTTTTCGAACGATGCGCCGAGGCCGTCGATTCCGATAATGAACACGTGCTTATACTCTCCGAATCCCGCGGGGGCAGCGTCGGCAAAGGCCGCTGTGAAACAGGAAAGAATAAAGATTACGCCGAGTAACAAAGAAATTGTTTTTTTCATAATGTCAGCTCCTTAAACAATATCAATTTTGATTTCATTGGTCATATATTTAAAAACAAATCTTATAACCGAATTGTCATCGGGAACGGTAAAGCGGCTCTTGCCTCCGTCACCCGAATAAGGGAATCCTCCGTCGCTGCTGACACAGGCCGAAAGAGTGCCCCAGGTTGAGATGCCGAAATCATATTCACCGGCATAGGGAAGAATAATTGTCAGAGAATATTTCCCATCGCCGATATAGTACATACGCGTGATTTCGCTGTTTGAATCATTGAGACCGGATCCGACATAAGGCTGGAAGCTGCCGTAGAGCACAACCTTTTCGGGCAGACGGACTCCGGTATCCGGGTCATCTACATCCTTTCCGCCGTAATCGAGCATTGAAGGATTGACGTATCTCCTGTATTTATCATAACCTTCTTTAAGGAGTTTTTCGGTTTCGTCCTCCTGCGAATACCCTCCCGGGCAGGCTTCTGAACGATTGTTTAGCTTATATACCCGCTCCGCGCCGTCTCCTCCTGAGCCAATGCCTCTCATCAGCGGGAAGGCGAAGTATCCGTCGGGATTATTTATCGCTACCCATTTAAATGTATAGTCAAGGAATTTGTTTCTTGATTTTTCATCCTGACAGGCAAACCACGATATCTGATCACCGCCCCACCACTGACTTCTGGCAAGCTCCTCGAAGCTGAGCGTTTCGTGAGCTCTGACGTCTCTGCCGCCCCAGTTGTCAAATTCATAAAGGAACGGAAGCGACTTTTCGTAAACTCCCTCGGGAGAAATCCCGCCGCCGGATTTCCCCTCGCGTACAAGCACGAGCTTTTCGCCGGTCCTGTCGGTCAGAGGAAATCTCGTGAGCGGCATTGCGTTATAATCAAGCAGAC
>CACZTQ010000095.1 GCA_902784155.1 Oscillospiraceae bacterium | reverse complement strand
TCAATATATTTGAAAAGATTGATATATTTAATATGATGGAATGGACAAGAACACACGAATTCGAGATAAATATGATGATAGTCCTCTGCCCCGTGACAGCCTCAATTCTGTATTTTCTCTCATATAAGCTGACCTGCGCGATAAACAGAAACAGGGAGGCGGATTTCAATGACTGATATGGCAAAGAAAACCGAAGCCCGCCGTCTTCTGATTTATCTCGGAATTACATTCGCAATCTCCTGGATAATGTTTTTTTCGGTTCTGCTGCCCGGAAACAGTTTCCTTGACGAAAGCGGAAATCTCAGCGGAATCGGAAATTTGATCTGCACTTTCGGTATGCTCTGCCCCGCGGCGGGCGTGATAATAACGAGATTCATTACAAAAGAGGGATATGCCCTTACGGGTGAAAACTCTCTTATGCTCGGAATCAGCCTTAAAAACGGCAGGTTTATCTTTTATATTCTCGCCGTGCTCCTGCCGTGGATTTACACGGAGGCCGGCCATCTGCTGATTATTGCGCTTAAACCCGGAGCGTTTGACAGAGAATATTTCCGCGCGGTTACCGGGGATGTCCGTAACGCTTATATGTTTCCGCTGATGGCGATTGTTTCGGGAGCTTTTATCTCAATCGGCGGGCTCGGCGAGGAGCTCGGCTGGCGCGGTTATATGATGCCGAAGCTTGTAAAGCTCTTTGGCTTTACAAAGGCCGTTATTGCCGGCGGAATAATCTGGGGAATATGGCACTGGCCCCTGACTTACGCGGGGCATAACTTCGGCAAAGACTACCGCGGATATCCATTCGCCGGATTTGCTGCAATGTGCCTGCTGTGTATCGCGATGGGAATACTCCTGACATTCGTAACTCTTAAAACAGGCTCCGTCTGGCCTGCCGCGATAATGCACGCGGTAAACAATGCGTCCCCTTCGATAATGCAGTTTTTCGTTAACCCCGAAAAGACCGGCGATATTCTCGGAGACAGAGCGGTATCTTTTCTTGTGCGCTTTATTCCTCTGTTTATAATCTCCGCGGTGCTGCTGATTGTTTACGCCGCGGGCAAAAAGAAAAACGCGCCGGCTCACGGCCGCGGCGCAGTTAAAGAAACTATATAAGCCGTGATTCACGGCCCGGTAAAATCAAACCCGCAGGCTTACCTGCGGGTTTTGTCATATCACGGCGAGTCAGACAAGAGTCACTTCGCGGGCGATGCCGTCATACGCTCCGCCCGTGACAAACTGGGGCAGGGAATCCGTTATGTTGCTCTCAAAGCTGAAATGAAGATGCCCTGTGAGAATCAGCTTTATCAGCGGCTCGCTCTTTATGTAATCAATCATTTCGAGAGTCGGCTCGTCGGGGCGCTGCTGCACCGCGCGGAATTCGCTGTAAGAGAGAAGGTGCTCCTCGTCGCAGCCGACAAGATAGGTGCAGTCCTCCGGTATCCTTTCTTTGTGGTATTCATAAAGAGACTCCTCAAACAGAGGGTCGTGAAACGCGAGGACTATCGGAAGCCCCTTCTCCGCTTCTTTTTTAAGGCGCCAAATCTGCCAGGAGGCGAAGCGATAGTAGCTGTTGTCAATGCCGACTATATTCACGCCGCCGACCTCGCGCGAGCTGAAAAACATAGGCACTCCGAGCCCGAAGCCCATCTGCATATAGCTGTTCATACGGTAGGCATTGTCTTCCCACGCTTCGCCGACATACTGTGAATAGTCGTGATTCCCCGCGATAAAGAAAATCCCCTCATTTTTAAGGATTTCGCGCGCTCTCTCAACATTCGCGTGAGAGACGAAATCCATAAGGTCACCGGTATGCACAAGAAGGTCGCAGGAGGTCTTTGCGTAATCAATCTGCTCCGCGAGATATCTTTCTATATCGGGATTGTTGCGCCTTTTCGCGAGCTCGTGCTTGCGCTCATTGTCAGAGTCATCCGCAAGGGCGAGATGAGTGTCGGTCACGTGAAGAAGTTTCACCGGTTTTTCAAGGCCGATTTCAACCGTATTTTTTAAAAGCTCCATATAAAACACCTCCGGAATCTGTCGGCAATATATTACCATAACCCGCTCCGCCGCGCAATACCCGTCGTGGCGGTTTGCGCGGGTTTTGGGGGCTGCGGGCGTGTCATAATTACCGAATTAAAAGGCATTTTTTCATTTATTCGGCATATTTACTTTACAGCAAAAAACTGTTAAACTGTATTATGTCAGGCCGGCTGCCGGATATACCGGCCGTCAAGAGAAATCATCAGCGAGGAGGAAAACGTATGGATGACGGAATCCGAATCAGCGAAACAGAGTTGTTATACGATCCGCTTTTTGCCAAGAAGCCGGATGTTGAAATGAAGGGGAAAAACAATACTGTTTTCAAGATTCTATTCATCATCATCATCGCGATTTTCGTAGGCATTTCCCTTTATTTCAGCTTCAGCTCAATCAGCTCCGACGTATATACCTACAAGGAGAATGAGACGGGTTACACCCTTAATCAGTTTGTCGGGAAAGAGAATAATCTGACGCTTCATATTGATTATGTCAGGGATGAGGCGGGCAGCGTTGACAGGTCGAAGCCCGTTACCGTCGTGCGTAAGTTTTCGATGAGCTGTAACGAATATGTCCGCTTCATATTTATCGGCAAGGACGTAGCGGAGCTCGAGCCTCATTGCTTCTATTACACAAAGAATCTTATGGCTGTCATCGTTGACCCCGGGAATCCTGATTATGTTTCGGTTGACGGCGTTCTTTATTCAAAGGATATGACCGAAATAATTCTTCACCCAATGAAGAATCATCAGTACAGAGCCGCTCTTGCCGCGGGCCTTTCCGCCCCGGATGACGAGGAAGGCGCAAAAGTTTTCCTGAAGGAATTCAAAGAGAAATACGGCGACGAGACAACGGACGATGAAGAAGAATTCGAGAAGCAGTTTTCAAAGTTCTGCTTCTATGAAATACCCGATTCGGTTGTCAGGATTGCGGATTCCTGCTTCAGCGACTGCGAGCCCCTTACCCATGTGAAGATTCCGTCATCTGTTAAGGAGATCGGCAGCCTCGCCTTCTTTAAATGCAAGGGTTTTGAAACAATCTATATCCCAGACGGAGTCAGGTCAATCGGCTCCGACGGCTTCTCATACTGCGAGAAGGTCTCTTATATCTATGTGCCCGGAAGTGTCAAATCCATAGGACATCACGCTTTCTGGGGCGACCTTGGCTGTGAAAAGATTTATCTCGGCGTCAAGGATGAGGATTCTCTTGAAACGGGCGAGCACTGGCTCCCGAAGCGGAATCCGAGATCCCTCAAAGACGTTGAGGCTGTTTACGGACAGGAAAGGAGGGCGGACTGATGGCCGGCGGAAAAGGAAAAGCTCTTTTTCAGAATATCAAAGAGCACTGGAATGAACCGGACAGGGAAAAGGGCAACTATGTTCCTTTTAAAGAGTATCTGACCGTGTTCCTGGGCGTCGGAATGAACTACAGCATCAACACGCCCCTGAGTTACCTCGGATTCAGTGCCTCCTGCTTCCTCATAATGTACCACTACAAGCTTCCGTATCTCGCTTTTTCGGTCATTTCACTCATAGGTCTTCCCCTGAGCTATATGTGGAGCGTCCTTTCCTGGGTGGTCAATGACAATCTCGGAATTCTCGAAAAGAAAACCGAAAGAAAATTCCTGACCTTTTACGGCATCGTCTCCGTAATCGGTCTGATGATGATACTGCTGGATGTTTCTCTGTTCCTGCCGGATTCGTTGGCAGGGCTGCTGAATTCGATTAACGGCGTGAGCGCGAGAAGCTTCCTTAAAATAGTAGGCATTCAGCTGTTTATCAACGCATACGGCGGATTGAGAAATATCATGTGGAGAAAGAGGCTCGTCCCGAAATTCGGGCGGTACAAATACGAGCTTTTTGCGAATTTCTTCCAGAAATCCGTTATGATAATCCTCATCGGCTGGCTTCCCATCTATGATGTTAAAAATGTTGAAGACAGAATGTGGATGGCATATCTTCTCTTTATGCTCTTTGATATGTTCCCGTTCAACAACGTCATCGAAAACTGCACCCAGAATATCTCGCCCAACCCCCACGAGAGAATGCTCGTGAGAACCTGGCCCGTCAAGCTCTCGCATTTTGTGAGGAATATTTTTGATGTTGTGGTTCCTCTTTTCGGAATCGCGTTTGACGATATCAGATTCTATAAATTCGTCGTTCCCGCCGTATTCATTCCGATGGGAATCCTCACGCTCATCTCCGTAAGGAATATAACGGAAAGAATACCTCAGCCGCCTCTCGAAAAGAAGCAGAGAGTATCTTTCTGGTACGGAATATCGCAGGTAATGAAGAATAAGTATAACTGGCTCAACACCATTTCGGCGCTGCTTGATTCGCTCGGCAACGGTATGATAAGCCTGACAAACGTCATGTACTTCTTCTCATTCCGGATGTATACGCAATGCGCGCTGTATGCCCTGATGAAAACGCTTTACAGCTTCAGGTCAACGCCTCTCAGCTTTATCGCTCCCTACTTTGTGAAACGCTTTTCATACAGGAGTATGAAGGTTACAAAGCTTGTGGTCTGCGCGATGAATTCCGTAGCGGAAATGCTGACGATAATGGCGTTCCCTACAAAGCAGAATCTCTGCGGTATTGTCATTTTTACCTGCGAATTCATAAAGGGCTTCGCGAATTCCATTCCCGATGTCGCGGATTCCGATATGGGCATAAGGAAAAACGACTATCAGATGTATCTCTCCGGCGAGCGTCTTGAAAACTCCAGCGGCGTTTTCGGCTGGGTTATTTCGCCGGTCACAACCTTTATAAGCCTGATAATCCCCGTAATCATCCTCAAAAACGGATTCAATTCAAACTGGGATATTCTCTATATCGATTCCGCGAGATTCAGCATTGTCGCGATTCCTCTCGCGTTTGACCTTGCGGGCTTCCTGCTGATGATTATCCCGTATCTTTTCTGGGATTTCAACAACCCGCAGCACCGGTATGTAATGGAAGTGCTCAAACAAAGGGAAAAGCTCGCGAACGAGGGCTATTTCCCCGCGGAATATGAAGGCGGGCTGAATTTTATGGAGCCCGGAGAGCTTCACGCCGGAATTCCGGTTGAATCCGAAGCAATGATAGCAAAACGCGATGCCCTTCTCGGCAAGGGACAAGAACAAGAACAAGAACAAGAGCAAGGGCAGGAGGCACCCGCAGAACAGACCGCCTCCGAATAAAAGCGGCACGAGAATGCGGATGCATTTATCCGCAGGCATAATATAAATGCAGGGATATTTACACGCAGTGTTATTTTACACACAGTTTTGCTTTTCCCACAGTAATACTTATGTCTTCAAAATCGTTTTAACCTGCGGTAATATTTTCCCTCAGTTTCGTTTTTATCACCGGTAATATAATAACTCAAGCAATAATAACTTAAGTGATAACAACTCAAGTGATATAACAATCCAAAAGGCAGCGGCTCCCACCGGGAGCCGCTGCCTGAGCTTTTATTAGTTTCCGGGTTTTTGTGAAGCGCTTTTTCGGCGTTTTTTCCCTGTTGATTCTTCTCTTAGTTGCTGAGCAAAATCGCAGACGGCATTTATAAAACCATCTATTATTTCCGTTTCGTGTTCGTGTATTCTATCAAATAATCTGTCAAAATCTATTTTGTATGATGTTTTCTGACCGGTCAGGTTGTCTGTCAGCACTATTGTTTCCGGTATTTCGCAATATGTAATCAATCCGACTGACGTTTCGCCCTTGTTATTTCTGACCCTTATTGTGAATTTCTTGCCTTTCACATCCCAGTCAAGATTGCTTTCCAAGTATCCTTTTTTAAAAAGTTCAACGATTGATCCTTGTATCAAAAATCTCATTGCAGCAC
>CACZTQ010000094.1 GCA_902784155.1 Oscillospiraceae bacterium | reverse complement strand
TATAGTTCAGTCCGTTCTCCGTGCTCCACTCTGACTTAATAAGTACCGCGGCCGATTTATAAGAAGCCTTGACAAAGGTTATATTCTCCTGTCCTTCGGGCAGTTCTTCGGGTTTTCTCAGATCAATTCTCGGCTGAAGTTTAATCGAGCCGAATCCGGGCTCCGCGGGCTCGATTCCCGCCATAAAGCGGTACATCCACTCGCCGATTGAGCCGTAGGCGTAATGATTGAAGGAATTCATTCCCACATCGCCGAATCCCTTGTCTTTGGTGTAAGAATTCCATCTCTCCCATATAGTGGTTGCGCCCTGGTCAACGGAATAAAGCCACGAAGGCTCATTTCTCTGAAGTAGAAGATTATAAGCCGTCTTATCCTTGCCGTATTTTGAAAGCGCGGGGCAGAGATTATAAGTTCCGAGGAAACCGCAGGAGAGTCTGTCGCCGTTCTCGTGAATCTGTTTTTCGAGCTCGTCGGCCACGGTGAGAGAGTATTTTTCGTCAAGCAGGTCAAACGCCAGGGCAATTATTTTATTGCACTGCGTTTTTTCAATCAGCTTACCGCGGCTCATAAAGTTCTTTTTGAAATAATCAAGCGCCTTTTTCCTGAGTTTTGAATAATGAGCCGCTCTGTCATCCTTGCCGAGCGCCTCGCTCATTTTTATCATCAGGTCAATGTCGTGAACAAAGTAAGCCGAAGAAATGAATTTATTGTCGCACCAGTCATAAGCGAGCCAGTCGCCGTAACGGGGTATCGGCCCGGAATAACCGTATTTTGAAACAAGACCGGCTATGTATTTTTCCATGGAATCATAATGCTCCGCGAGCATTTTCTTATTTCCGGTCATAATATAAAGATTATACGGGATAATGATACCCGCGTCGCCCCAGGCGCAGGCATCCTCGCCCTGACAGTATCCGACTCTGGGATTCACGTCGGCGTAACCGCCCGATTCGCTCTGGCTGTCTCTCATATCCTGCATCCATTTACGGAAGAATCCGTAAACATCCGCGTTATAAGCTGCCGTCACGCTGAAGGCCTGCGCGTCGCCGGTCCAGCCGAGGCGCTCGTCTCTCTGCGGGCAGTCTGTCGGGACGCTCAGATAATTGCTCCGCTGTCCCCAGATAATATTTGAAATAAGCTTATTTACATTATCGTCCGAGGTAACGATTTTACCGGTTTCCTTAATGTCGTTGCCAATTACTTCGCCCGTAATATCGGAAAGAACAATATCCTCGGATGCGTGAATTTCGCAGTATCTGAATCCGTAAAAAGTGAATCTCGGCGAGAATTCAATTTCTTTGTTTCCGCCGAAAATATAATGCTCTCTTCCGAGCGCGGAGCGGAGATTGATTGTATAGACAGAGCCCTTGGGTCCGTCGTTTCCGCGCTCCGTGTCTCCCGAATCATTCAGGAATTCCGCGTATCTGACAATCACTTCGCAGCCTTTGACCGATCTCATTTTAAGTCTCAGTCTTCCGACAATTTCCTGACCGAGATCGACTGTCAGCTTCTGACCTTTTTTGAGAATCAGGGGGAGCGAAGCGGATTCTTCGCACACGGCAAGTTCACCGAAAGCCGTGCCGTTATATCTGACGCCGTCGGAAACGCTCAGCAGCAGGGGCTTTCTTGAAAGCGATTCTCTAACTCTGATTTCGGGGCCGATGAATTCGGTAACTTCGCCCTCATAATCAAAGCTTTCCGCGGGAAAAACTCCTTTGATTCTTTTACCCGCAACGCTCATTGAAGCGTAGGAGGGATAACGGGCATCGGTGTATTCGCCGTCCCATATATCGGCAAACCTTGTTTCCCCGCCGACTCCGGCCTTCCAAGAAGAGTCCGTAGCTATTATCAATTTGCCGTCGCGATAAAGACCGGCGGCGAAGGCGGGCGTTTTATTGCCGTATATTCCGCCGGCAATTCTTCCGCTGTACCATCCCGGAGAAGCGACGGCGAGAATTCTGTTTTTGCCGGCCACAATATTCGCGGAAATATCATAATAAGTATAAAGGGTCCTTTTGTTGTAATCGGACCATCCGGGCTTCATTTCGCCCGTACCGATTCTTGAGCCGTTGACATAGATGTCACAGCAGCCGAGCGCGGTAAAGTAAAGCTCAAATTTCCCGCCTTCTTCCGCATCAAAATCCCTGTAGAAAAACGGAAGTCCGTCGTACGCGGTCAGATTTGAATGCTGATACATATCGGGCTTTCTCGTGCCCCAGGGGCTTGATGACGCGATGAAGGGAACAAAATCAGTCCTGATAAAACTTGCATGCTCAAAAGGATTTTTCATATAAATACCTCCAGTGTATTTTATAATTCAAGTATAATATGTCTCAAAAGTTTTTTCAACAAAAATGTTGACTATTCTTCGGGAAAAAAATATAATAATTATAATTAAAATTCAGGGAGGTTTCTGTATGGCACAGCAACCCAGAGGCAGAGAAAAATATGTCACCGGCGAAGGCAAGCCCATTCAGAGAAGAGGCGAAGGCCTCGGAACGGGCAGCGTTGGCAGAGAACAGGGCTATCACGGCAGGGGAGAAGGCACTCCTCCTCCGACAGGCGGTTCATCCGACGGCTCGGGCGGTCCCACTCGCTCAAGAGGCAAAATCGGTATTTTTGCGATTATAATCGCCCTGCTCTTCGGCGGAGGATTCGGTCTGAGCAACATCCTCGGCGGAGGAAACAGCGGAGCACCTTCAAACAATAACAATATATCTTCTCCTACAGCGGGGCTTTTCAGCGGATTCACGGATTCCAGCACCTCTTCGGGCTGGATTACCGAATCAAACTCGGGCAAGCTCAACACGGCCGTATCCGAAGGCCTGCGCGAGAAGAGAACGGTATTCTATAACGATTCAAGAGATCACGCCACAGTTATGGTTTATATGTGCGGAACCGACCTTGAATCCAGAAGCGGTATGGCGAGCTCCGATATGAAGGAGATGGCCGCCGCCACTCTCAATTCAAACGTTGATGTTATTGTTTACACCGGCGGGTGCAAATCCTGGAAAATCAACGGTATCAGCAATACCGTAAATCAGATTTACAAAATCTCAAACGGCAATCTGACCTGCCTTGTCAGAAATGACGGCTCGGATGCCATGACAAAACCCGCGACTCTTACGAGATTCATCAATTACTGCACAAAGAACTATCCCGCTAACCGCAATATCCTTGTGCTGTGGGATCACGGCGGAGGATCGATTTCGGGATTCGGTTACGATGAGAGAAACGCGAACGCCGGCTCGATGACTCTCAAGGGAATCAAGGATGCGCTCACTGCTTCAAAAACCGTCTTTGACTTTATCGGATTTGACGCCTGCCTTATGGGTACTCTTGAGAACGCTCTTATGCTCGAGCCTTTTGCCGATTATCTTATCGGCTCCGAAGAAACCGAGCCCGGTGTCGGCTGGTATCATACCGGTTGGCTTAACGATCTCGCAAAGAATCCGGCGATTGATACTGTAACTCTCGGTAAAAGAATTGTCGATGATTTTGTCGCTTACTGCAATCAGCGCTGTCCCGGTCAAAAGACCACTCTCTCGGTTATTGACCTTGCGGAGTTAAAAGCAAGCGTTCCCGCTGAATTCGCTCAGTTTGCCAATGAGACTGCCGCGGCGATAAACGGCAAGGAATACAAGAAAATCTCAGACGCACGTTCAAAGACACGCGAATTTGCCGTATCGAGCAAGTCCGACCAGATTGACCTTGTTCATCTCGCATATAATATAGGCACCGAAAAAGCAAAGGCTCTCGCCGAAGCTCTGCTTAAATGCGTAAAATACAACAAGACCTCTTCCTCGGTCACAAACGCCTACGGTCTCGCAATTTATTTCCCGTATAAAAAGACTTCGAGAGTCGCGAGCGCCGTAAAAGCTTATGAATCTCTCGGAATCGACAGCGACTATACCGAGTGCATACGCTCCTTCGCGAGCCTCGAGCTTTCGGGTCAGGTTGTTGCCAACGACACCGCTCAGGCTTCGCCGCTGCCTTCGCTTCTCGGCAACTACACCGGCTCATCCTCATCCTCAACTATTGACATTGCCGATCTTCTTTCGGGATTCCTCGGCTCGTCTCAGTCATCAACAGCCGCTCCCGTCGCTTCCGCTCCTTCGTCATCCGGAGGGCTCGGCAGTCTTATGAGCATTGCCGGAGCTCTTCTCGGCAATAATTTCAGCGTTGACAGAGCCGCCGATGTTATCTCCGAGAACCAGCTTATAACCGACAGCTGGGAGTGGAAAAAATCAGGCGACTTATACAGTATCTCCATTACAAACGAACAGTGGAACCAGATTCACTCCCTGTGCCTCAACGTATTCTATGACGACGGCGAAGGCTACATTGATATGGGCCTTGACAATGTTTATAAGATTTCCGATAAAGGCGAACTTATAAGCGATTTTGACGGAACCTGGATTGCGATAGACAATCAGCCCGTTCCTTACTATTATATTGATACTTTTGACGACGGAACAAACTATACAATCACAGGCAGGGTTCCCGTTCTGCTAAACGGCGAGAGGGCAAACCTTATCCTCGTGTTTGACAACGCCCATCCTCACGGCTATATCGCCGGAGCCAGAACCGATTATGTTAACGGCGAAACAGATACTGTCGCCAAGGGTATGGAAAAGCTCAACAAGGGCGATAAGATTGAATTTGTCTGCGACTACTACTCCTATGAAGGCGAGTACCGCGACAGCTACCGTATGGGCGATGAGCTGATTTATACAGGCGACCATACAATCTCCAACGTGTATGTTGAAGCGGATAAATGCTCCGCTACCTATCTCATTACCGACATTTACAATAACGAATACTGGACACCGGTTATACCCGGCTGATTAATGTCTGAGGAGAGAGACTATGTTTGAATACAGACTTGATAAAGACACAAATACAAAGACGGTTTTTCTCAAAGGCCGTATTGACTCTTCGAATTCCGCTCAGGCAGAGCAGGAATTACTGAAAGAAACCGGAGATTTTTCGGGCACGCTCATTCTTGACGCAACGGACCTTGAATATATTTCGAGCGCGGGTCTTCGCGTGATTCTCAGACTTAAAAAGCAGAATAAGACAACCTCGGTTATCAACGTCGGCTCCGAAGTCTATGAAATATTCGATATGACCGGATTTACCGAAATGATGGATATTTCAAAGGCTTACAGAAGCGTGAGCATAGACGGCTGCGAAGTGATAGGGGAGGGAGCCAACGGTAAGGTTTACCGCATTGACCCCGACACCATAGTTAAGGTCTATAAGAATCACGACGCTCTCGAAGAAATCAAGAATGAAAGAGAGCTCGCGAGAAAGGCCTTCGTGCTCGGTGTACCCACCGCCATTCCTTATGATGTGGTGCGCGTTGGAGACCTTTACGGCTCGGTCTTTGAGCTTCTTAACGCCAAATCATTTGCGAAGCTTCTTATAGCCGACGCTTCCGCCGCCGATTCGCTCGCCAAAGACAGCGTTGATATCCTCAAAACAATCCATTCCACCGAGCTCAAACCCGGCGAGCTTCCGGATAAAAAGGCGGAGGCGGTTGTGTGGGCGGAATTCTGCAGGGATTATCTGCCGGCCGATGTCGCGGATAAGCTTGTACGCCTTGTAAAGGATATCCCCGATACTCTCAATATGCTCCACGGCGATTATCATATCAAAAACATTATGAGACAAAACGGCGAAAACCTTCTGATTGATATGGATACTCTCGCGATGGGCCACCCGGTATTCGAGTTTTCCGGCATCTATCTCGCTTACAGAGGATTCTCCTGCATCGACAGAACCTGCGTTGAGAAATTCCTCGGTATAACATACGACAGCGCAGGCGTTTTCTGGAACTCCACTTTGAAATACTATTTCGGTACGGACGACCCCGAAAAGCTCGCGGAAATCGAGAAAAAGGCAGCGATAATCTGCTACGCCAGAGTTCTCAGAAGAACCGTACGCAAGGCAAAAGAGAGCGAAGAGTATAAGAAGCAGCTTATAGAATTCTGCAAAAATTATCTGATTGAAAATGTTCCCGCAACAGATTCATTATATTTTTAATATTTAATTATTCATTATATTTGGCACCATATTCGGCACCGGAGCTCCCGATTTATTCCAGGGAATTCCGGTGCCGTTATTTTTTTTTGGAATAATCGGCATTCAAAATATAATCAATCACAAAATATTGTATATAATTTGTGAATTTTGTATTGACAAACACAATATATTGTGTTAATGTATATAGGCACAATAAAAATGGAGATTTATGATGAATATTCAGGGCTTACAAAAACTTACTCTTCTTGACTTTCCGGGCAGAATCGCCTGCACCGTGTTTACCGCGGGGTGCAACCTCAGATGTCCTTTCTGTCATAATTCTTCGCTGGTAATCAATCCCCCCAAAGACAGCGAATTTCCGGACGACGAGATATTCTCGTTTC
>CACZTQ010000093.1 GCA_902784155.1 Oscillospiraceae bacterium | reverse complement strand
GCTCATAAAAAAGGTATGGGTTCAACCCGTAACGGCCGTGATTCCGAATCCAAGAGACTCGGCGCCAAGAGAGCTGACGGTCAGTTCGTTCTTGCAGGCAATATCCTTGTAAGACAGAGAGGCACCAAAATCCATCCCGGCAACAATGTCGGTATCGGTTCCGATGACACTCTCTTTGCTCTCATCGACGGCACAGTCAAGTTTGAGCGTTTAGGCAAGACCCGCAAGAAGGTCAGCGTTTACGCCGTTGAGCAGTAATAAGCTTATTAACATCGGCTCCCGCCCTTTAAGGCGGGAGTTTTTGCATACAAAAGCGGCTGTTTGCATAAATTTGCTTTCTTGACAAATAAACGCTCTTAATATATAATATTAAAGCTTAAAATATAATTTATTACGGCTGACGTACAGTCGAATTCAAAAAATGAGAGGTGTAATATGTATTTTTCCGATCTTGCCGTCTGGCTCGGCGATATTTCAAGAGCCCAGATAAACCATCACACCAAAAATCCGATGAAGGCTCAGGCCAAATGCCTCAAAAAAATTGTCAGACGAAACAAAAACTGCGAACTCGGCAAGAAGCTCAACCTCAAGGATGTTCATTCCATCGAGGATTATCAGAAGATAGTTCCCCTCACAACCTACGCGGATTACGAGCCCTATGTTGACAGGATGATGAATAACGGCGAAGACCGCCTTATGTTCTCAGGCAAAAATATCCGCTACGCTTCCTCATCCGGCTCCGTCGGAAAGCCCAAGATGCTTCCCAAGGGAATCAACGACCTGTGGAAGATGCAGTGCCTCGGCTTCTCAGCTTCCATAGCAACGGCTTATCATTATATGAAAGAAAGAGGAATAAGACTTAAAAATCAGGTCGGCCCTCTTGCTGTCAATCTCTCCGGCCATAAGACCGGCGACAAAAAAATGAGCAACGGCGCCGCTCAGATTCCTCTTCGTTATCTCAAACCCATCCTTCCGTTTTTCTGCACTTCTCCTCTCGAGCTCCTTTTCCCCTCGCTTGAAGATAAGCTCAACACCTCATATCTTCATCTGAGATTCTGCCTGGGCAACGAGAAGGTCAGCTACCTCGGCTCCATCGTCGTCACTCTTCTCACCCAGATGCTCGATTATCTTGAGGATAACTGGGAGATGCTCTGCGACGATATAGAGAAGGGTATTATCAACCCCGATATCGACTGCACTCCCGCTCTCAGAAAGGTATTCGAAAAGAGACTCAAGCCCAATCCGGAGAGAGCCGCGTTCCTGCGCACCGAATTCGCAAAGGGCTTTGATGACCCCATTGCTCCGAGAATCTGGCCGAAGCTCCAGTGGGCTTACGGTATGATGGGCTCAAATCTCCAGGTTTATGTTGACAAGCTCCGTAAATATATCGGCCCGAATATCCCCATCCACAATATGGGATACGCCGCAGCGGAGGGCTTCTTCGCCGCTCCCACAGAGCTCGACGTCAACGACTACGTGCTTCTGCCCTGGTGCCTTTTCTTTGAGTTTATTCCCGTCAACCGCGACGATGATACCAACGAAGAGGTTGAGAGACCGCTCCTTATCAACGAGCTCGAGGTCGGCAAAGACTATGAGATGATAGTCACCAACTTCTCCGGCCTTTACAGATACAGGGTTGAGGATGTTGTTCACATCACGAGAATGTATAACAACACCCCCGAGTGCGAATTCCTTTACAGGCGCAACCTTATGATGAATGTCGCCAACGAAAAGACCACCGTCGATATGGTCAACGCGGCGATAAACAACTGCGCTGCCGAGCTCGGTATCGAGTTTGAGGGATTCTCCTTCTATCCCGATTTCACCACGAAGCCGCCGCGCTACACTCTGCTTATCGAGGTCAAGGGCGGAGCTCTCGACGAGGAAGGCAGAGAGAAATTCATCAACGCTCTCGACCATCAGTTTGACGAGATAAACGAGAAGTATTATAAATACAGACGCTGGGGTATGCTCAACAGACCCGAGGTTCTCTTCCTCAAGCCCAACACCTATGTTGACTATAACGCGTTCCTCGCGGCCAAGGGCGTTGTCCTCAATCAGATAAAGCCCGTCACGGTTATCAATAACGAAGAGAGAGAAAAGTATTTCTTCGAGCACGTTGAGACCGATGCCGACGTTGTCAGGGAAGTTCTCGGCAAATAATCAGGCGGAATTCACTCCATCCGGTTTATCTGAGGTGACTTTATGATTACGACAATTCAGGAATATAAAAAAACCGACAGCGCGTTTGACGAGAGCAAATTCTGCAGCAAGCTCTCAAACATTTTCCGCAGGCTCAAGACCAACGCCAGCGACGGCAGGCTCGAAGAGATGCAGCCGTATCTGAGCGAAAGCTATTATAATATGATTGCGGATCTCGCCGCGAAGTATGCCGATAAAGGACTTGTCCTCTATACCGAGAGAATCACGGTGCTCGGCGTCACGGTCGATCTCGTCGAAGCAGGCGAGGAATACGACAAGATTATTGCCGGCGTCAGATTCAGGACCGTTGAGTATGTCGCCGATTTAAAGACTCATAAGTTTGTCAGCGGCGAGAATACCGAGAGCTTCCGCAACGCGACCGTTATCCTTAAAAGGCAGGCGGGACTCAAAACAGCCGTTCAGAGCGGGATGACCGTTCAGAACTGCCCCTACTGCGGAGCCACAGTGAATATTAACAAATCGGCAAAATGCGAATACTGCGACAGGATTCTCAACACAGATTCCTTCTACTGGCTTATCGACTCCGTCATCGAGACGGTTGAGTAAAGCGCCGCGGCTTATATAATATTTGACATTTTGCGATTATTGTGGTAAAATTCTTTATTACACACCGGATTTTAAATTATTAACAATACAAATTATTTAAAACGGGAGGATTTTTTATGAAAAAAGCAAAAGCTCTTTTGTCGTCAATCCTGGTTGTTCTCCTTGTTTTCGGCACCGTGATTATGTCTTACGCCGCCGAGACAAATGAAAAGGAACCCAACAACGACAAGGCAAACGCAACAGAATTCAACATCAACAATGTTGCGACAGGTTCGCTCGCAGACACAACGGATATCGACTGGTTCAAAGTGTCCGCCACAAAATTCGGTATGGCTTTCCTGACTCTTACTCAGAAGGGCTCCGATGATTTCAAGGTAACCGTATATGACAGCGATGACCTTGTTCTCGCAAGCTTCAACGCTTCGGGCGACAAGACCGATTCGCAGCTCTTCTCCGTTTCCAACGCGGCCTACTACATCAAGGTTGAGCCGGGCTCGGTTGTTTCAAGCGCGAGCTACACACTCGAACTTACCAGCACCACCTATGACAACGGCGAGACTGAGCCGAATAACGACATCGCTAATGCAAGCATTATTAACCTTGACATCTACCATAAGTCAAGCATTTATATGGGCTCTGTCAAATCCGGAGATGAGGACTGGTTCAGATTCGACTGCGTATCCGGCTATTTCTACTATGAGCTTACAAAGGTTGACGGCGGCGCAGGCTCGGTTACGGCAGACGTTATCTCCATCATGGGCACAGGCGACTCGGGCAACACCGTTGTCGGCAGAATCAACGCCGGCGTTAAAGGCAAGACTCTCAGAAGCGCCGACATCGGCACTAAAGATACCGTCTATTTCATCAGAGTAACCGGTAACGGCGCGTATTCGCTCGCTGTTCAGGCCTTCCTTGACAGCAAGTACGAGTGCGAATACAACGACACAACCGTTTTCGCGAATCCTATCACAATCAACTATAACGACAGACTCTACGGCTCCATCTCACACGACGGCGATGTAGATATGTTCAAGGTTACCACCACCGACAAGGATAAGAATTCCATGATTACCATTTCCGCTTTCAGCGCGGAAGGCTACAAGGAGTTTGACAAGAACGCCACCTGGAACGTTGCTCTTCTCAACAGCAACGGCGCAGTCCTTGAAGAGAAGATGGCCACAACAGCGGCGGGAGCCGATCTCGATCTTGCAAAGCAGGGCGCGGGAACATACTTTATTAGAGTTTCCAAGGGCTCAATGTCAACAATAGCTCTCTATAAGCTTACCTCCTCCGAGTCAAAAGAGCCCGAGAAGGAAGGCAAGACTCTTCTCGAGAGACTCAGGTATGACATCAACTGGCGCGCGTTCTGGGAACGCAACCCGTTCAAAGAGCTTATGGGCAATGTTGATATTCTCACCACGCTCGGCGCTCTCTTCAGAACCTCGTTCGGTACAATCATCCAGTGGATTATGAGACTCATCGCTTCCAGAGCAGGTTAAGTTATCAGGAATTTACGGTCCGCAGTTATCTGCGGACCTTTTCTTTTGCCCTTTTTACCGGGGCAAATGTTAAAAATCAGTTAATTGACTTTTATATACTCCTGTGGTAAAATCAACGGGTAATTCCAAAAGCGCATTTACGCGCTTCATTTTATAAAACGGGAGGATTTTTCAATGAAAAACATGAGATCGGTTCTTTCACTGGTTCTGGCTCTTGTGCTGGCGTTCGGCGCTTTAACCGTATCATTCGCCGGCAGCACGGCGGAGACCGAGCCGAATAACGAGAGAGAAGAGGCTTCGGTTTACGATATCGAGGATGTCGCGACCGGCTCTCTTGATGCTCCGGAGGATATTGACTGGTACAAGCTCTCCGCCACTAAGCCCGGCCTCGCAAGGCTGAAGTTTTCTCAGCAGGGCAATGACAGCTTCGATATCACCGTTTACGGCGATGAAGAGAATGAACTTGCTTCTTTCACCGCCTCCGGCTCCGAATCCGTCTCTCCTTATTTCACGGTCAATAAGGGCGATTATTACATCAAGGTCGAGGCGGGCGACGTAGTATCCGGCTCCGAGTACACTCTCGATTTTGAGAGCGACGTCACCTACGCCGCCGAAGATGAGCTGAACGATGTCATTTCCGAAGCCAACGAGGTAAAGCTCAGCGGCGGAGTATCGACAAAAACCGCGGGCACTCTCAACGCGGATGACACCGACTGGTTCATATTCAAGGGAATAAAAGGCTACTTCTATGTTGAGCTCACAAAGCTTGACGGCGGCAGCGGCATCATCACTGCCGAATGCTTCACCGTTAAATCAAAGACCGTCGGCAGCGTTTCCGTCACAGTAAAGGATAAGCCAGAAAGAACGGCCGATGTCGGCTGCGGCGCAACCGATTATTATATCAGAATAACCGGCGAGGGAGTATATTCATTCGTCGTTACCGCGCAGGCCGACAGCCTTTATGAAACCGAGAGCAACGATACAACGGCCACTGCCTCCGTTTATAAGATTGATGCCAAAGACCATAACGAAAGAATGTACGGCACAATCTCATTCGAAGGTGATGTCGATTATTACAAAATAAATACCGATGACGGCAGCGTCAGGACGATGATTAAAGTTTCCGCTTTTGACGCAGCGAATTATGCCGAATTCAACGCCGATTCCGCCTGGCAGGTTTATCTGATTGACACCGATGGCAACGAAACCTCCGCCGGCACGGCAACGGTCAGCAGCCCCGTCGAAGTGAATCTCGCCGAAAAAGAAGCGGGGACCTGCTATATCAAGGTAACGGGCGATCTTAAGAGCACCAAATCGGCTTATAAGATTACCTCATCCTATCAGGAGCCGCCCGAGCCCGAAAAGCCGTTTTTCCTCAGACTCCTCGGCCTTTTCAAAGGCTCAAAGATTGTTGATGACTTAAAAGAATTATTCGGCAATATGGATAATTTCCAGGTTATTTTTGACCTGCTTCGCACTTCGGTCGGAACGATTATCCTCTGGATTTTCGGCGCCGCCAAAAAATAAAATTCCTGGTTTATTCGTTTCCCGGGCGCGGTTGACTCCGCGTCCGGTTTTCCTTTGTCCCCGCCGGGCGCTTTGTTATGGTCAAATTAGTTGATATATCGGGGCAAATGCCGATTTTTATGGGAATAAATACGAATTTAAAAATAAACTTTCAAAACACTTGCAATAGTTAATAAAATAAAGTAAAATATAAAAAATGCCGTAGTATGCGGTAATGCAATTCTTTACCCGGAGATGGTTCAATGTCATTAAAAGTTAATTTCAGATATTGCGACGGTTTTGTCGATGACAATACAATGAATGCAATGCAGGCCGAGGTTTCCGCCGCCCACTCAACTCTCAGAAACGGCACGGGCGAGGGCTCGGATTATCTCGGATGGGTGAATCTTCCCGTTGATTATGACAAAGAGGAAGTTGCCCGTATCAAAAAGGCGGCCGAAAAAATCAAATCCGATTCACAGGTTCTAATAGTTCTCGGAATCGGCGGATCGTATCTCGGAGCGAGAGCCGCGATTGAATTCGTTAAATCCAACAATTACAATATCATCAAAAAGGATACCCCCGATATCTATTACGGCGGAAACACCCTTTCATCCTCTGCGGTTGCGGAGCTCGTTTCTCTCATTGAGGGCAGGGATTTCTCAATCAATGTCATCTCAAAATCGGGCACCACTACCGAGACCGCTGTCGCGTTCAGAATTTTCAAAAAAATCTGCGAAGACAGATACGGTAAAGAAGAGGCGGCAAAGCGCATATATGTTACCACCGACAGGCAGAAGGGCGCTCTCAAGGCGCTCGCCGATAAAGAGGGCTACGAAACATTCACCGTCCCCGACGATGTCGGCGGCAGATATTCCGTTCTCACGGCGGTAGGCCTTCTTCCCATCGCCGCGGCGGGTATTGATATTGACAAGCTGATGGCCGGAGCGGCCTTCGCCAGAGAAAAATATATGAGCGGGGATATTTCCGCGAACGAGTGCTATAAATACGCGGCTCTCAGGAATATTCTCTACCGCTCGGGCAAAAAGATTGAGATTATGACCTCTTATGAGCCCTCGATGACAATGTGGAACGAATGGCTCAAGCAGCTCTTCGGCGAGAGCGAAGGAAAAGACGGCAAAGGCCTTTATCCCTCATCCGTCGTCTTCTCGACCGACCTTCACTCGCTCGGCCAGTATATCCAGGAGGGTGAGAGAGACCTGTTTGAGACGGTTCTCTGGGTTGATAAGCCGGCTGTTGATTTTGAGGTTCCCTTTGATGAGGCGAATTCAGACGGCCTCAATTTCCTCGCCGGAAGAAGCATGCACTCAATCAACAAAAACGCTCACGACGGCACGGTTCTCGCTCACTGCGACGGGGGAGTACCCAATATCCTCATCACCATTGACAGGCAGGATGAATACTCTCTCGGAGAGATGATTTATTTCTTTGAGCTTGCCTGCGGCATCAGCGGCTATATTCTCGGCGTCAACCCCTTTAACCAGCCCGGCGTTGAGAGTTACAAAAAGAATATGTTTGCTCTTCTCGGTAAACCCGGCTACGAGGAGCAGGCTCAGGCACTTAAATCCCGACTTGATTAATCATAACGGAGGTAAATTATGGTTTCACTTATTATCGGAAACAAAGGTTCGGGCAAGACCAAAAGACTTATCAGCCTTGTCAACGAAGCCGTTGACAGATCAAACGGCAACGTTGTCTGTGTTGAAAAGGAACGCCTTCTGATTTATGACATCAATTATCGCGCGCGCCTTGTTGAGACAGATCATTTCAACGTCAGCGGTTATGATGCTTTCTACGGTTTCCTGAGCGGTATTATTGCGGGCGACCACGATATAACCGACGTGCTCGTTGACGCCACTCTCAAAATCGGCGGCAGGGATTATGACGCTCTCGCGAAGTTCCTCAAAAAGGTTTCTGACCTCAGCAAGCTCGCGGATCAGGATTTCACCTTCACAATTTCGGCGGATGTTTCCGATCTTCCCGAGGAAATATTCAATTATTGTGAAAAAATCTGAAATAAATATTGACAAACCGGGCGTTTGAATATATAATACTTTCTGCGTGATTTTCGGAGATATTATATGATTATTGATATTGAGCCTGTTTTCAATATTGAAGGGCTTTCAAAAGATTTTGATTATGATATCGATTTGTCGGATGAGAAGCTCGGCGTATCAAAGCCGTTCACTTCGCCCGTAAAAGTTGAGGGCAGCGTCTTCAACAGGGCGGGTATAGTCGGTATAGATGCCACGGCGTCTTTCGTAATGCAGGTCAGCTGTGACCGCTGCGCGAAACAGGTCGATTATCCGTTCGAGGCGTTAATCCGCCACACGCTGGTTTCAAGCCTTAACGACGATGACAACGATGAGCTTCTGCTTGTTGAAGACATCAAGAATTTCAATGTCGATGAGCTTGTGACCGATGATATTTTTCTCAGTCTTCCCTCAAAGTTTTTGTGCAGCGAAGACTGCAAGGGTCTGTGTCCCGTCTGCGGGGCGGACCTTAACGAAGGTCAATGCAGCTGCAAAAAAGAGATCGACCCGAGACTGGCCGCTCTCGCGCAGCTATTAGATAACGATTAACAGTCCGATAAGGAGGTGCTTTTAGATGGCAGTACCTGCAAGAAGAGTTTCCAAGGCAAGAAGAGATAAGAGACGCTCAAGTGTATGGAAAATCAATGCTCCCGCAATAGAAAAATGCCCCAACTGCGGTGAATACAAGAGATCTCACAGACTCTGCCCCGAGTGCGGTTATTACAACGGCAGACAGGTAAAGGTTATTGAGTCCGACTGAGGAAATTGGGCAGGGTAATCCCTGCCTTTTTGCTTAATTTCATACCGATGCCTTGACCGGGAGAGTAAGCCCGGGCGCGTTTTTCAGAGAGAGCCGTAATGCTGTGAGCGGCTTAACTGCGCCCTGCCGAAGTTCACCCGCGAGCATCTCCGGTGAACGGCTTTGCCCTGAGCCGGAGACGGCGGTTCCGTTATAACCGTGAGTGCTCACCGTCCGGTGAGAACGCAGGGTGGTACCGCGGATTGAAATTCGTCCCTCATTGCTTTACGCAGTGAGGGCTTTTCATTTATATTATAATTCGAAAGGATGATTCGATTGTTTGATAAACCCGATGAGTTAAAAAAGCTTTTTGCAGAGAAATCAGGCAAGGCAAGCGCCTCCTCTGATGTTGAGCAGCTGAGGATTGAGTTCCTCGGCAAGAAGGGTCATGTTCAGGCTCTTATGCAGGAGCTCAGGAATATCCCCAACGAGCAGAAGAAAGAGGCAGGTCAGAAGATAAACGAAATCAAGCAGTTCATTGAGAACAGCATCGCCTCAAAGCTCGCCGAGATTAAAGAGAAAGAGATACAGGCCCTCATTAACTCCGCCGAGAGTTATGATGAGACAATGCCCG
>CACZTQ010000092.1 GCA_902784155.1 Oscillospiraceae bacterium | reverse complement strand
TTCTCCTTGTTTCTTCACCTCACCGCCTCGCTTCATCCGCCACTGGCGGCGCTTCGGCGGTTCGCCCCCGTTCTCGGAGAGGGCCAAAGGTTCTAAATCGTACCAAGCATTTTTTTGCTCCATTATATTCGTTTGAAGGCGTGATTTTTTTAAATTTTTCTATTTATTTATTTTAAATAATATGATATAATTTTTTGTAATTTATCCGGTGGAGGTTTTAGAATGAAAAAAACAATTTCCGTTTTGTTGGCAGCAATCACGATTTTATCACTTGCGGCGTGCGCAGCGAAAAACAATCCCGAGCCCGAAGCAACCACGGGCGCGGCCGAAATAACATCGGAGAGCGAAACTGCCCCGGAGCAGACCGAAGCGACGGCAACCGATGAAAACGCCGCCGAAACGGCAACGGCAACCGAAACGAAGACGGAGAATACCGAAGCGACTCCCTCCGACACCGATACCGGGAAAAAGCTTCCCGAAACGAAGGCGGAGATTTTAGCGGCCTACGCCGAGGTTATGAATCAGGCGAAGAAGGACGCTCCCGGCTTCACAAAGGTTGAGTATCAGGTCCTTCCCGAAGAGGGCAGAGTGGTTACCGAGGGCAAGACTCTCGTCAACGCCGGCCTCAACGTAGCGGGCAATTTCATGACCTCAAAAGAGAACGCCGAAAAGAAGCCCGACGTTTACCCCAAGGGTAACGATATGGCGGCTTTCCCGATAAGGAATACCCCCAAGGGATGTATGCTTGAAGACCCGGATTTCCTGAAGGTTGCGAAGTTTGAGGTTCTCCCCGACGGGAATTATAAAATCACTCTCGTTACGGGAACCGAAAAGAATCCCGAGCCCGCCGCTCACGGCGCGAGCACCGCTCCGAGCAAGACCGGCGGCATCATAACTCCCATCTCAAAGAAGGAGATTGACGAGAATCTTCAGGGCGGCATCGTCTCGGCGGTGTTCAAGGATTTCGTCTATTCTCTCACATTCCACGACTGCGAGAGCGTGCTGGTTTACAACCCCGAAAACAATCATGTTGTTTCGCTCGACCAGACAACGAGAGTTGCCATATCGGGCTCGGCAAGAGCGCTGGGCGCAAAGATAAATATCGAGAATCAGGATCTTATAAACTACAAGAAGATATCCGATCTGAAATATTAAACTTCAGCCGTAAAGGTGTGATTAAATGTTTGCCCGCGTAAACAGTATGGGGCTGTTCGGTATAGACAGCTATATGGTGCGCGTTGAGGTCGATTACGGCCAGGGGCTGCCGCGGGTCGATCTTGTCGGGCTTCCCGACACCGCGGTCAGCGAATCAAAGAACAGGGTCCGCTCGGCGGTCAAAAACAGCGGGTATCAGTTTCCCCCGAGCAGAATCACAATTAACCTCTCTCCCGCCGATATAAGGAAAGAGGGGCCGATATACGACCTGCCCATACTCATCGCAATCCTGAAGGCCGGGCAGCAGCTCAGGGCGGATACAGACGAATTCGCTTTTATAGGCGAGCTTTCGCTCGACGGAATGGTCAGGCACGTAAACGGCGCTCTGCCAATGGTCATAAGAGCCAGGGACGAGGGAATCAAAAGAGTATATGTTCCTCAGTCGAATATCCGCGAGAGCTCGGTCGTAAACGGCATCGAGGTTTACGGCGTGGAGAGCGTAAGAGATGTCATAGACCACCTCAACGGCGAGAAGGAGCTTGAGCGCGCGGTCTATGATGAAAACGCCGACAGTCTCGTCAGACCTCCCGTCCCGGATTTCAGGGATGTGATGGGTCAGCAGGAGGCGAGATACGCCCTCGAAATAGCGGCGGCCGGCGGGCACAATATTCTTATGGTCGGGCCTCCCGGCTCGGGCAAGAGTATGCTCGCAAAGCGCCTGCCGTCAATCCTGCCGGATATGACGTTTGAGGAGAGCATCAGGACCACCGAGATTTATTCCATCGCGGGCGCGCTGCCCGAGGGAGTATCTCTCATAAGAGACAGACCTTTCCGCTCGCCTCATCATACGGTATCGCCCGCAGGCCTTTCGGGAGGCGGAGCTGTGCCGAGACCGGGTGAGATTTCGCTCGCGCATAACGGAGTCCTTTTCCTCGACGAGCTGCCCGAATTCTCGCGGCAGGCAATGGAGGTGCTCCGTCAGCCGATAGAGGATAACAGGATAACCATCTCGAGAGTCAACGCGAGCGTGACCTATCCCTGCTCGGCGATGATAGTCTGCGCGATGAATCCCTGCCCCTGCGGTTATCTGGGGCATCCGAGAAGGCAGTGCACCTGCCCGGAGGGCGCGGCAAAGAGATACCTCTCAAAGATATCGGGGCCGATGCTCGACAGAATCGATATACATATCGAAGTGCCTCCCGTTGACTTTGACAAGCTGTCGTCCAAGGTGGCGGGGGAGTGCTCCGCGGATATAAAAAAGAGAGTCAACGCCGCGCGCAAAAAGCAGCAGGAGCGCCTTGAAGGTACCGGCATCACCTGCAACGCCAAAATGACGCCCGCGATGGTGAAGCTCTATTGCAACCCCACTCCCAAGGCAATGGTTATGCTCGAGCAGGCTTTTGAGAAGCTTGACCTTTCCGCGAGAGCATACGATAAAGTTCTTAAAGTTGCGAGGACCATTGCGGACCTCGAAAACAGCGAGGCCATTGAAGCCTCGCATATAGCCCAGGCAGTTCAATTCAGGTCTCTTGACAGAAAGTTCAGGAGAGAGTAGAAAGGAGCGATACTGTTGGATAACGAATTAAACAGCAAGGTTCCTCAGACAGGGGAAGAGACTGCTGAGCAGGAAGATTACGCTGTTTCCGCAGCAGAGGAAATCCTTCCGGAAGAGAATACGGACACGGCCGTGGATTCCGTGAGCGAAGACATCGCGGACGACGGCGCCGAGCTTCCCGTAACGGAAGAAGCCGTACCGGAAGAAGAGGAAGAGAAAAAAGAAAGAATCTGCCCGAACTGCGGCCGCGAAAAAGCCGCGTCCGGTCACGAATACTGCCGCAAATGCGAAAAGAAGCTTGTCAGGGTAAAGCTTCCGCTCTTCTCATATATCGCGGGCGCGGCGGCGATTCTCGTCTCTCTCTTTGCTTTAATTGTGGCGATGCTCAATATTCTGCCTTCTCTTCAGGTTTTTGAAGGCGTTATTCTTGAAAAAGGCAGAATCATTTACCCCGCCAACGAAAACTACAGGGGCGCGGACGAAGTGATTTCGACCGTTCAGGAGCATATCGGAAGTACTTCCGTATTGAGCAGATTCGTCGCAAGGGGCTCGGGTCTTGACGAAAAGATATTCAGAACCACGGTCAAGTATTACAATCCCCTCAGGGCAAATCAGTTTGTCGATTATATCTTTATAAGCCCCGGCGCGTCGGCATACAAGGAAAAATCAAAATCCCTGAAAGAAAACCGTGAAATCTACAAAGCTTACGAAGACACGTATTCAAACTTTTCCGCTGTTTACACAAAGCTTGCCGAATCCGAAAAAATCGACCCCAAGGACGCAGAGAATGCCATCAAGTCGATTGAGTCGGTGCGCGGCAAGGAAGGCGTTGAGGATGTCCTCATCGACCTGTTTGAGTATGATGTTGCCGGTATGAGCAGTCTCGGCTACGAGAGAGAAAGAGAGTATCTCGAAGCGGCTGTCGAGGACCAGAAGTCAAGCAAATATGACTGGCGCTTCCTCTACATAAAGCCCTACGCCGACTGTCTTATCAGGGACGGAAAAACCGATGAGGCGACCGCGCTTCTCAATGACCTCGCGGCGGAGGATAAATCCGCGGTTGATCCTTATATGCAGCTCGCGAAGATTTACAAATCCACGGGAGAAACCGAGAAGCTCAAGAATACGGTTTACGAATACTGCGCAAACAATCTGACCTCCGAAGGTGAGCATTCGGATAACTCCTATACGCTTCTGCTCTATCTCTACCGCGTGACCGGTGAGTTTGAAGAGATGAAGGAGCTCGCGGCGACCGCCGAGTCGGTTTATGACATAATGCCCGAGCACGACCGTCAGATGGCTCTCGCTTATCTGGCGCAGGGCAAATACGACGAAGCGTTTGAGAAGGCATACGCCGCGGACGAGGAGGCGTATTACCGCGCGAATTACGGCGATTCGGGAGCCATGACAGAGGAGATTTTCGCTACTCTCTATGTCAGCGCTTTCCTCTGCGACAAATACGGCAAAAAGGATACCGATAACGCCCAGTATCTCGACGATATTCTCAGATCGTTTGAAGGACGCACATTCTCGGGCGGCAAGGTTGAGCTTATAATATCCGGCAAAGCGGATGTTAAGGATATTCTCAAGGAAGGAGGATGCGATCTTATATGAGACTCATTTATGTAATTTTCAAATTTCTCCTTTTCCCGGGCACATTTGTCAGGGGAGTCTTTGAGCATCTGACCTGTAAAATCCTGCATCTCGAGGTTGAGAGCGAAGGGTATCTCAGAGCTGACGAGGCCTGCGGCCACGTGGAGCACGCGCTTGCCACGACGCATTGGTCCGCCTGGCTTATGGCTACGGGACCGGGCTTCGTGATGTTCAACGCGGGTATGTCGTTCCTCTACGCCGGAGTTTTCGGCATATTCTATATGGGAATCACTCCTTATGATTCTCTGCCCCTTTTCATATTCTACATTGTATCGATTTATGCCGGCGTTTCTTTTCTCTGCAGCCTTTTCCCGCTGACAGAGGATATAATGAATTATTTTGACATAGCGTATCACGGCGAAAAAAAGGCCCCTCTTATTCTGAGGATTCTCGCGTTCCCCCTCGCAATCATCACGAGAGCGGGAGCCTTCTGCGAGAGAAACTGCATCAATTTCCTTCTGGCCGCGGTATTTATCGCGCTCCATATAATATTTGTTCTTTAATGCCGGCAAGGCAAAAAACAATCAGGCGGTGATAATATGTATAACCTCAAAGTCCCCGAGGGATATAAATCCGAGCTTACACCGAGGCAGACTCAGCTCGCTATAAAAAAGGTCAAGGATTTCTTTGAGAGAGATCTCGCGATTCAGCTGAATCTCACGAGAGTTTCCGCCCCTCTTTTCGTTGAAAAGAATTCGGGAATAAACGACACTCTCAACGGCGTGGAGCGCCCGGTACGTTTTGATGTCAAGGATATTGAAAACGGCGATATGGAGATAGTCCACTCCCTCGCCAAATGGAAGAGAATGGCGCTCAAGCAGTACGGCTTCGCCGTGGGCGAGGGCCTCTATACAGATATGAACGCAATCCGCAGGGATGAGGATACGGATAATATACATTCGGTATTTGTTGACCAGTGGGATTGGGAAAAGCATATCGCCAAAGAGGCGAGAACGCAGGAGACGCTCCGCCATACGGTCAGGGCGATTTACAGGGCTCTCAGACACACAGAGAGATATATCGCGGATGACTACGCCTTTGTTCAGAGAGATTTCCTGCCGGAGAGGATTTTCTTCATAACCACGCAGGAGCTCGAGGATATGTATCCGGACCTTACTCCCAAAGAGAGGGAAAACAGGATTGCCCGCGAAAAGAAGGCCGTCTTTATCGAGAAGATAGGCGGCGCGCTCAGGAGCGGCAATATTCACGACGGAAGAGCCCCCGACTATGATGACTGGGAGCTTAACGGCGATATAGTCGTTTATTACCCGGTGCTCGATATAGCGTTTGAGCTCTCGTCAATGGGAATCAGAGTTGACGAGGAATCGCTCGTCAGACAGCTCGAAATCAGAGGATGCCCCGAAAGGGCGCAGATGCCTTTCCACAAGGCGCTGCTTAACGGCGAGCTTCCCTACTCGATGGGCGGCGGAATCGGCCAGAGCAGAATCTGCATGTTTTTCCTTCACAAGGCTCATATCGGCGAGGTACAGGCCTCCGTATGGCCCGAGGGAATGATAGAGGAATGCAGAGCTAACGGAATAGAACTGCTTTAATAAAACAAAGGAGAATAATGCTATGATGAAATTAGGTATTATCGGCGGCTGGGAAGAGAAGGATTTTGAGTATGTAAAGAACAAAGGCCTCGAAGCCGTTGAATTCACGGTGAATCACGAAGTCAATGCGCAGGAGTTCCTTGCAAAAGCTCCCAAGATAAAGGAATACAGCGAAAAATACGGCGTTTGCGTCGGCTCGATGGGCAGATGGGGAATGCTGAGAATAGACGAGAAGGGAGAGATAATCCCCTCGGCTCTCAGCGACGACAAGGCCGTCATAGACGCGGCTCAGATTATCGGCTGCCCCGTTTACAATGTCGGCGTCAACTATATTGATTCTCTCTCATACTATGAGAATTGTCAGAAGGCAATCGGGTATCTCTCAATCCTGCTCGACTACGCGAAGGCAAGAAACATAAAGCTCGCGACCTATAACTGCGACTGGACAAACTTCGTTTATAACGACAAGGCGTGGAGCGTTATTCACAACGCACTGCCCGGGCTCGGCATCAAGTATGACGCTTCTCACTGCATCGGCAGGGGAGACGATTATCTCAAGGAGCTCAGAGACTGGGGCGACAGAGTTTATCACGTTCACCTCAAGGGCGTTGTTGAAATCGCCGGCGGCAGATACGACGACGCGCCCGCGGGCCTTGACCAGATTAACTGGGGAGCCCTGCTCGATGTGCTCTACACAAAGAATTATGACGGTATGCTCTCGATAGAGCCTCACTCACACTTCTGGCAGGGCGATATCGGTGAGAGAGGCATAGATTTCACAATCAGATATATGAGACCTTTCATATTCTGATTGCGTATTACATTATTTTAAAGGCGCGGCGGCCGGAAGTTACGGCGGGCGGCGCAAATGGTTACAAAAAAGTTACAAAAAGTATTGACAAGTGTAACAATTCGTGATATAGTATCGCTGTAAATCACGAATGAAAGGAATGATTCCATTGAAAAAGGTACTTGCAGTAGTGCTTGCTCTTATCATGGCTTTCTCCTGCATGTCACTCGCATACGCGGAGGATACCGTTACTGTTGATAAGACCTCTTTCTTTGACATGACTGCTTCCGAGATTCTTGACAGTCTCATCGATGTATTTGATACTCACGCAGAGTGGTGGGATGCCGTTGAAAGCATCATTATCCGCATTATTGATTTCATCGAGAATATCGGACTGGGTGCAGCATCAAAGGCTGATGTTGCGGGCGCTATCAGCGACCTCGAAGCAAAGCTTGAGACTCTCCCCATCGTGGGCGACATTCTTGAGTATTGCCACAACCTCATCAACACCCTCAAGCAGAAGATCAAGGATCTCTATGCAGGCAACAAAGAGACCGAAGCAGTTGCTCAGACAGACGTTGCTCCTTCGGCTGATACCGGTTCTTCATCAATCGGCATCGCAGCTTTCGCAGCTATCTCCGTAGCCGCCGCCGCTGCTTATGTCTGCACAAAGAAAAAGGCAGCATAACTGCTGAAACAATCGGACAATTAACGGCTTGCTCAGGCAGGCCGTTTTTGTTTTGCCCCGGGGATGTTTTATTTGGGATGTTTTCTTTCGGGCGAATTCCGGATTTACCGTATTTTTATAAATCGGATTATTATTTTGTATATATAATACAAATACGGCGGGATTGCCGGTTATTTTTGACAAAAATAACTAAAATTTAAAAATAGTTACAGAAATGTTACAGAATTTATTGACAATTGTTACATTTGGTGTTATTATATGCCCGTAGTTTTCAAACCGAACAGAAAGGAAACAGATTTTATGAAAAAGTTATTAGCAG
>CACZTQ010000091.1 GCA_902784155.1 Oscillospiraceae bacterium | reverse complement strand
CTGTGGACTGCTCCTCTCTTATGCTTGACAATATCTCGAGATCCGATACAATCCCCGAGATGGATGTGAGGACCGATGACTGCGACATAGGCCACGAGGCAAAAATCGGGCGCATATCGGATGAGGCTGTATTTTATCTTATGAGCAGGGGAATCCCCGAAAACGAGGCGAGGGCCATGATAGTTTCGGGCTTCGCGAATCCCGTCAGCAAGGAGCTCCCGCTCGAATACGCGGCCGAGATGAATAACCTTATAAAACTTGAGATGGAAGGGAGTATGAGCTGATGTCAACAGAAAACAGCGGCATTTTAATCAACCGCCTTCCTTCTCCCACCTGGTTCCGTCTCGGAGTAAACGGAGCGGCAGCGGAAAAGCGCGAAAGCTTTGACGGCAAATCCGCCTTCTTTACCGCAAAAAATCTCGGTCAGGTGGATGTCAAGACCTTCCCTGCCGAAGAGGCAATCAGATATGCCGACTCCTTTTCGGACGGAATCAGACGCGAGAAATATATCGCGGGCAAGAGAGCGATTTATCAGGAGCAGCATTTTGCGTCCGGCCTCGGAGCGGAGTTTGATGATTATATGATAAACTCCGTGAGCGGAGTTGACGTCTATACCGTCGGAGAGGGCGAGAAGCTCGCCTCTCCCGTAATCCTCTCCTTCGATTTCGCAGACGGAGCGGATACCGCCTCTATGCAGATTATCCGCGCCTGCAGGGATTCCGAAGCGGTTTTCATCATCAATCAGAAGTCCGGCAGGAGCGCCGAAGGATACTCGGCAAACTCCGTGAGAGTTATTGTCGAGCAGGGCGCGAAGCTCCACCTTATCAGGAATAATCTGACGGGCAGGGGATACACCGTGCTTGAAGACACGGCGGCTGTTGTGAGAGAATCGGGAGAATTCAGCTTCACACAGCTTATGCTCGGCGGAGACAAAGTGTATTCCGGCTGCTATGCGGACCTGTGCGGAGACAAATCCGTTCTCAATATAAACGCGGGCTACACCGGCGATTATGAGAATCTCATTGATATAAACTACGTTGCCTGCCAGAGAGGCAAAAAGACAAAGAGCGAAATAAACGTCAACGGCTCCCTGAGAGACAAGGCGGTCAAGGTATTCAGGGGCACGATTGATTTCAGACAGGGAGCTTCGGGCTCCGAGGGAGACGAGCGCGAGGATGTGCTCCTGCTCAGCCCTCAGGTCACAAACAAGACCGTGCCCGTCATCCTGACGGAAGAGGAAGAGGTTTCGGGCCATCACGGCGCAACCATAGGCAACCTCTCGGAGGAGATGCTGTTTTACCTTCAGACAAGGGGCATACCCAAAAACGAAGCGGAGCTGCTTATGACCAAGGGACGCCTTCAGAGCATAGCCGACAGGATTCCCGACGGCGGGACTCTCGACGAGGTAAGCTCGTTTATCTGCCGCTCCCACTCAAGACCCGAAAACGGTAAAGGAAACTGTGATGAATGATTTCATAAAGGATTTCCCGGCGCTTGAAAGCGGGGAATATATCTATTTTGACAACGCTGCTACTACCCAGCGTCCGCGCTGCGTGACACAGGCGATAGAAGAATTCTACCGCACCAAAAACGCAAACCCCCTCAGAGGGCTGTATGAGTGGTCAATCAACGCCACTCAGGCATACGAGGATGCGCGCGAAAAGGTTGCGCAGCTTATCGGCGCCGCCGGCGCGAGCCAGATTGTTTTCACAAGAAACGCCACCGAGTCGATAAATCTTGTCGCCCGCACATACGGCGAAGAGAATGTCGGCAGGGGTGACGAGATTGCCGTATGCGCTTCGGAGCATCACAGCAACATCCTCCCGTGGCAGATGCTCGCGGAGAAAAAGGGCGCGAAGCTTGTCTGGCTCGAGGTTGCTCCCGACGGCAGCATACCGGAGAGCGAGTATTCAAAAATAGGCGAAAAGACGGCGATTGTTGCCGTCGCGCAGGTTTCAAATGTTCTCGGTCAGCCGAAGCCCGTTAAAAAAATCTGCGAAATCGCCCATAAATACGGCGCGGTCACCGTGATTGACGCGGCGCAGTCCGTGCCGCATATGAAGGTTGATGTTGCCGAGCTCGACGCGGATTTCCTCGCGTTTTCGGGGCATAAGGTGCTCGGCCCGATGGGTATAGGAGTGCTTTACGGCAAAAAGAATCTTCTGCTCGAAATGCCGCCCTTCCTCAGAGGCGGCGAGATGATTGAATACGTCACCAGAGAGAGCGCCACCTGGGCGGAGCTGCCCCATAAATTTGAGGCGGGGACAGTCAACGCGGCCGATGCCGCCGGGCTTGCCGCGGCGATTGACTATGTCAGAAGCGTCGGCTACGATTTCATAGAAGCTCAGGATAAAAAGCTCACGACCCTGCTTATGAATGAAATGTCGGAAATCCCGCATATCGAGATTTACGGCTCGCAGAATCCCGATGAACACTGCGGTATAGTGACCTTCAATGTCGAGGGCTGCCATCCTCACGATGTGTCGAGCATCCTCGATACCGACAGAATCTGCGTCAGGGCAGGCCACCACTGCGCTCAGCCGCTTATGCAGAGTATGGGCGTGCCGATGGGGTCAACCTGCAGGGCGAGTCTTTACTTCTATAATACAGAGGAAGAGGTTCATCTCTTCTGCAAAAAGCTCGCGGGCGTAAGAGAGGAGCTCGGTTATGGATCTTAAACAGATGTATCGCGAGATTGTCAACGAGCACAATCTTCACCCTTCACACAAGCACGATACCGAAAATCCCTCAGTAGTCCTGCGCGGAGTGAATCCGAGTTGCGGAGACGATATTTTACTTCAGCTTAAAATCGAGGACGGCGTTATAACCGACGGCTCGTATATAGGCTCGGGATGCGCCATTTCGCAGGCTTCGGCGGATATGATGCTCGACCTTGTGATAGGTCAGAGTGAGGAAGATGCCAAAAAGCTCGCCGATATTTTTCTCAGAATGATAAAAGGAGAGGCCACCGAAGAAGAGATTGAAACTCTCGACGAGGCGGCGGCTCTCGAAAATGTTTCAAAAATGCCCGCGAGAGTAAAATGCGCCCAGCTCGGCTGGAGGACTCTCAACGAGGCTATAGATTCAAAAAACAATGAAAGCTGAAAGTAATACGGCTCAGGCCAAAAAATGGTTTCTGAAGGGCCTGCGTGACGGCATCCCGATAGCTGCGGGTTATTTCGCTGTCTCTTTCGCCCTGGGAATCACCGCGAGAAACGCGGGGCTGACTTGGTATCAGGCCACGATAGCGAGCCTGCTGTGCAACGCCTCGGCGGGCGAATACGCGGGCTTTGAGGTGATTGCCTCTCACGGCTCATATATCACGATGGCGCTCATTACGGCGATAATCAGCGCGAGATATATGCTCATGTCCGTGACGCTCTCACAGAAGCTCTCTCCCGAAGTGAATACGCCGCAGCGCCTGTTTGTCGGCTTCTGGGTGACCGATGAAATCTTCGGCGCCTCGTCAACCGTACCGGGCAAGCTCAATCCCCATTATAATTACGGGCTTGCAATCTGCTCGCTCAGCTTCTGGGCGCTCGGAACCTGCCTCGGGGTTGTGCTCGGCAACATCCTGCCGGCGAATATCGTCACCGCTCTGGGAGTGCTTCTCTACGGCATGTTCCTCGCGATTATAATGCCGGAGGGGCGCAAGAATAAGAAGGTCGGCGTGATAATCCTGATTTCGATGGGTGTGAGCTTTGCCTTCTCGAGGCTTCCTTATGTTTCTTCTCTCAGCGAGGGTACGAGGATTATTATCATCACCCTGCTTATAGCAGGCGCGGCCGCTTTTATCTTCCCGGTTAAAGATGACGGCGCTGATGAGAGCGCGGCTGCCGCGGGCGGGGAGGATGAAATATGAAAAACAACGTTTATATTTATATCCTCGTTATGGCAGGCGTTTCGTTCCTTCTCAGGGCTCTGCCTCTTACGCTGATAAGAAAAGAAATCAAAAACAGGTATTTCCGCTCATTTCTCTATTATGTACCCTATGTCACTCTTGCCGTTATGACCTTCCCGGCGATAATGGATGCCTCGGAGCACCGTATCGCGGGTATCGCCTCCCTCATCGCGGGAATGGCGGCCGCCTATTTCGGCGCGGGTCTTTTCCCCACGGCAATTATCTGCAGCGTTATAATATTCGTATTCGGATTGGTTTTAAGATAAAGCACAAAGGATGGTTGTGTAATGAAGCTTCTCACGAAGTGTATGTGTGTTGCTCTTGCGGTCCTTTTCTGCCTCCCTTGCTTTGCGGCCCTCGTTTTTGCCGACTGGTATGACGAGGTTTCGGGCGGCAGCTACGCTCCCATCATCGGCGAGCCCTATGTTGCGGAGACTTTTTGCGGAGTCGAGGCGAGATACAGCCTGACCACCGAAAAATATCAGTGCAACGAGCTTATTATGCGTTTCTATAAAGAAGCGTACGGGCTGGATGTTATGGCCTATATGAATTTCGGCCTGATTATGCTCACGGAGGGTTATGATTTCGTCACCCCTTCCGTGCCCAAAAAGGGAGACGTAATCTACTCTCCCGCAAAATTCAGAAAGAATAAAAGCGACCACTGGGCGATAGTCAAGGATTACTCGGGCGGAGTAATCACTCTGTTTGAGCAGAACGTCAAATGGAACGGAAAGGCAGGCACAGGCAGACAGCTTAAATTCCCCTCGGAGTATTACTATATTTATACTCCCGTTGCGAAGGCCGGCTACCCCGCGCCCGTGCTCAGAGGCGTGCCCGCCGCTCAGCAGCCTGCCGTAACGGCGGCTCAGAATCCCGAGCCTGTAACAGTGGCTGACGAGACATCCGCTCAGCCCGTTACGCAGGCGTCAACAAAGGCGGAGACCTCGACGGAAAAGGCGTCCGTGACAGCTGCTCCCGTGACCGAAGCGGAAACCTCCGCTGTCAAGGCGGATACCGCGACAACGACTGCCGCCCCGACAACGACCGCGCCGACGTCAACGGCCGCGCCGAAGCCGGAGACAACCGCCGCGAAGCTGGAGACAACCGCCGCGAAGCCGGAGACAACCTCGGCTCAGCCGCCCCGGACGACCGCCGCAGCAACTCAGCCCGCCGCTGAGAAGGCGCTGAAAGAAACGGCCGTTACCGAAGTGACAGAGATACTGGAAACGGATATAATGCCGCTTGAGGATGACGGAGAATTTCCCGCGACCGCCACGGATTCCGTGACTGCGTCCGATACGGAGCCCGTAACCGAAGAAGAGACAACCGTGATGACTCAGACGGCTCCGCAGGCCCCGGTAAACGATAATTCAAACAACAAAAAATATATGCTGTTAATTGCAGGCGCAGCGGGCTTCACGGTTCTTGCCGCCGCGGGCGTGGCTTTGGCGGCATTCAGAAAAAGGAGATAACGCCGTGAAAAGGATTATTGCCGCAGCCCTTGTTTCGCTGTTCGTTCTGAGCCTTTGCTCCTGCGGGAAGCAGAGCGCCGGAAGCACAAATGATACCGATAATCCCGCCGAAACATCTCAGTTATTAACCGAAACACTCACCGTCCCGGATACAGACGGTACAACAACAGAGACAGTGACCGAAAGCACCACCGTAGAGACGGAAAGTGAAATCGTAAAGGCGGCTCCCGCTCCGACGACATCGACAACCGCCGCTCCGACGACCTCAACAACGGCGGCGCCCGTCGTTACAAGAAAGACTTACGGCTCGGTCAATTTCACCGCGAAGGATATAAACGGAAACACCGTTTCGCTCTCGGATTACTCCGGCGCGAAGCTGATTATGGTCAATATGTGGGAGCCCTGGTGCGGCCCCTGCGTGCGTGAAATGCCCGATCTTGAGAAGCTCTATAAAAATTATAAAGACAAGGGTCTCGTAATCATCGGGGCCTTCGACGACGATGAGAGCAGCGCGCGCGATATTGTCGCGCAAAACGGCATAACCTACCCCGTTATTTTAAAGCCTGCCGAATTCTCTCAATTCGAAACGCAGTATGTTCCCACAACATTCTTCATCGACGGCAACGGAAATGTCCTCTCGGAGGAATCGTTTATCGGCTCAAGATCATACGGCGAATGGGAGCAGGTAGTTCTCTCATATATGGGCTGAGAATATGAAAAAGAGTATTGTCGCCGTCTGCCTCATTGCTCTCTCGCTCGCGCTGATTGTCTGCGGTGTCATGACCGGTCAGCCGGCGGAGGTGCTCTCAAAGGCGGTTACGGTCTGCCTGGAGTGTGTCGGAATTGGATAATAAAAAAAGATTTGCGATACAGGCTGTTGCGTCTCTGCTGCAGAATGCCGATTTCAGAGGCTTTTTCAAGG
Source organism: Oscillospiraceae bacterium (assembly GCA_902784155.1). Taxonomy (GTDB): domain Bacteria; phylum Bacillota; class Clostridia; order Oscillospirales; family Acutalibacteraceae; genus CAG-177. The sequence continues at coordinate 18,526 of CACZTQ010000091.1, read as the reverse complement.
GCGGGGTTTCACAGCTGTCCACGAAGTCCGTCTGCGTGCCCGGCCTCAACTGCTACTCCTGCCCCGGAGCGGTGGGCGCCTGCCCCGTAGGCTCGCTTCAGAACGCCCTCTCGTCATACAGATTCAGGCTGCCGTATTATGTCTGCGGTCTTCTTATCTTCTTCGGAATCCTGCTCGGAAGAGCGGTCTGCGGATTCCTCTGCCCATTCGGCTTTTTACAGGATTTAATCTATAAGATACCGTTCTTCAAAAAGATAAAGACCTTCAGGGGAGATAAAACCCTCAGGTTTCTCAAATATTTCATTCTTATATTCGGCGTGATAGTTCTCCCGCTGTTCATAAAGCTCACGCCCGTATTCTGCAAGTATCTCTGCCCGTCGGGCACTCTCGCGGGTCTGCTGCTCGCCTTTTCGGATACGCGCGTATTCTCGCTTTTCGGCAGCCGTTTTATGTGGAAGGCCTGTATTCTCGGCTGTATCATCCTGGTCAGCGTGATAATATTCAGGCCGTTCTGCAAATATCTCTGCCCTCTCGGCGCGTTTTATTCGCTGTTTAACCGGGTGTCCGCCGTGCGCCTCTCGGTTGATAAGGAGAAATGCACCTCCTGCAAGGCGTGTTACAGGGCCTGCGACATGAATGTCGATCCTTCCGTAAGCCCCGATCACCTTGAATGTATAAGATGCGGAAAATGCGTTTCAGCCTGCCCCGAAAACGCGCTGAATTACAAATCATTTATAAGCAAAAAGAATCCCGGACATCAGGAATGAAGTCCGGGATAAACTTTTATCTGCGGGGGATTTACGTAATCCGCCCCGTATTTTGCCTTAAAAGAGAAATAGGGCGCTCTTTTCACCCGCATTCAATGTATATTCTGCCGCGCGATGATGGTAAAATAATCGCAGAATAAACGAAAGGGGTGAAGACAATGATTCTGACAATTCTGTTTATTATCGCCGTAGTGCTCTCGTTCAAAGTGCTCGCCTGGATTACAAGAATCTGGCTGAAAGTCTTTGCCTTCGGAGCGCTCGCAGTATTGGGGCTGATAGTATTCGGAGCAATGTTCGGAGCGATGCTCCTCGTATGAATCAAGGCGGATAAAACTTACCCTCCCGGACGGTTTCACATTTACCGCCCGGGTATTTTTGCGCCCGGGCCGATTGCAGTTTGTTTTTTATTATGATATAATAAAATGCAATCCATTGTTTACCGGAGTGAAATATGGTTAAAACAGGTCACAGCCTGAGAGAAAAGTACATAGGCGACAGGAAGTTTTACAGGCGCCTGCTGGCGATTTCCGTGCCGATTATGGTGCAGACGGGAATCACCAATTTCGTCAGCCTGCTTGATAACATAATGGTCGGAAGGACGGGCACGGAGCAGATGAGCGGCGTTGCGATTGTCAATCAGCTGCTGTTTGTCTTTTATCTGTGTGTCTTCGGCGGATTCGCCGGCGCGGGTATCTTCACAGCTCAATACTACGGCGCGGGCGACGAAGAGGGAATACGCCACACTTTCAGATATAAAATGCTCATGGGTATAGTGCTCTGCGGCGCGGCGGTCACCGTGTTTCTCTGCTTCGGAGACAGGCTTATCGGCCACTATCTCCATGGCAGCGACGACGGCGGAGACCTTGCCGCTACTCTCTCCTACGCCTCGGACTATCTTAAAATAATTCTGATAGGGCTGCCGGCCTTCACGCTCGTCCAGGTCTATGCGAATACCCTGCGCGAGTGCGGAGAGACGGTCGTGCCCATGCGCGCGGGACTTATTGCCGTAGCAGTGAATCTCGCGTTCAACTATCTTCTGATTTACGGAAAGCTCGGCTTCCCCCGTCTCGGAGTCAGAGGCGCGGCAATCGCTACGGTTTTATCGCGCTTTGCAGAAATGTCCGTCGTGGTTATCTGGACTCATATCCACAGGGAAAAATGCGGGTATATAAAGGGAGTTTACAAGACTCTCGCGGTACCCGCCCCTCTGGTTAAAAAATACTTCATCACCGGCTCGCCCCTTCTTGTCAACGAGGCGCTCTGGTCCGCCGGTATGGCGGTGCTCACACAGTGCTACTCCGTCAGGGGGCTCAACGTTGTCGCCGGCAATAACATCGCGAGCACCGTAAGCAATGTCTTCAACGTCGTGTTCTTCGCCATGGGCGACTCCATCGCCATTATAATAGGCCAGCATTTAGGGGCCGGAAATTTCAAAAAAGCAAAAGAAGAGGACAGCAAAATCATCGCCTTTGCCGTCTTTATCGCCGTGCTTGTCGGCGCCGCCATTTTTGCGACCTCGCCTTTCTTCCCCCGGATATACAATACGACCGAAGAGGCGAAGCTCATCGCGACCCGGTTTCTTATGGTCCAGGCGATATTCACCCCGCAGATGGCCCTGCTTCACACCTCTTATTTCACGCTCCGCTCGGGCGGCAAAACAATAGTCACGTTTTTGTTTGACAGCGTGTTTATGTGGGCAGTCAGCGTCCCGGTGGCGTTTGTGCTCAGCAGATTCACTCAGCTCGACGTAATATGGATTTTTGCGGCCGTATTTCTCACGGAGCTGACAAAGTGCGTGCTCGGCGTAATACTTGTCAAAAAAGGCGTCTGGATGAATAACATAGTCAAAAGCGCTTGACATTATACATTCCCGCCCTTATAATAAACAAAATAATGCATAATTATTCATTTTCGGAGGGGTACACCGATGAGTGAAGAAAAAAACGGAATCAAGAAGGAAGAGCAGTCGGGCCTGAAGCTCAATATAAGGACCATAATCGGAGTCTGCGCCATACTGCTTGTCATTATGGCGGTTGCGGGCGCTCTGACACAGACTGTTCCCAGAGGACTCTATGACCGCAGCGAGACCGACGGAATGATTATCGACGGCACGTATCATGAGATTGATTTCAAGCTCCCGATATGGAAAATAATCGCGTCTCCCATTCTCGTTTTTGCCTCGGAGAATATAACGACAGGCATAGCCATAGTTCTGTTTATCGTGCTTCTGGGCGGAACTTTTCTTATCCTCGATAAGATAGGCGTGCTCAGATACGTTATGGCGGTTATACTCAAAAAGTTTTCCGATAAGAAATATATCCTGCTCTGCGTTATGGTCTTTGTGCTCATGGCGCTCTCGTCAATAGCGGGCATCCTCGAGGAGACAATTACCCTGGTACCGCTTTCAGTGGCCATCGCCCTGACTCTCGGCTGGGATTCGCTTGTGGGTATTATGATGAGCTTCGGCGCGGTCGCTTTCGGATTCTCCGCCGCGACCTTCAACCCCTTCAACGTTGTCACCGTTCAGAAGCTCGCCGACATTCCCGTTTTTTCAGGTCTCTGGATGCGCCTTGTAATGTTCCTCGCGTTTTATATCCTGCTCTCGGCATTCCTTGTGGTTTACGCAAAAAAGATAGAAAAGAATCCAAGCAAATCCATCTGCTACGAGACCGATAAGGCCGTGCGCGAAAGGATGTGCGCCGATGACCCGCAGGCTATACTCGGCGACGCCGGAATCAGGAAATCGAGCATAACCTTCTTTATCTTTATGGCGTGCGCGCTCGTTTGCGTCGCTGTCGATTTCATCGCCGGGCTCAACGGCTATCTCTCAATGGGCGGCATGGCACTCCTTTTCACAATCGGCGGCCTTGCGGCAGGTCACGTTGCGGGGCTCAGCGCAAAGGAGCTCGTGAAGAATTTCTTCAAGGGCGTCAAGACAATAGCGCCCGCGCTTCCGCTGATTCTCTTCATCCTGTCAATCACATTCATCCTGCAGGAGGGAATGATAGTTGACACCATCCTTTATAAGATTTACGGCCTGATAAACGGCGTATCGCCCTATAAAGCAATCCTGATGCTGTTTGCTTTTGTCGCCCTGCTTGAATTCTTCATCGGCTCGGGCACGGCGAAGGCCTTCCTGATTATGCCGATAGTCGCGCCTCTCGCCCAGCTTGTGGGAGTTTCGGGAAACTCTCTCGTCCTCTCATTCTGTATGGCGGACGGCTTCACGAATATGCTCTATCCCACCAGCGGACTTATGATAATCGCGATAGGCCTTGTGAATATCTCATACGGCAAGTGGATTAAATTCAGCTGGAAGCTCTTCCTGCTTCAGATACTGCTGAGCGTTGCGCTTATGTTCTTTGCAATCTGGGTAGGATACAGATAATCAACCATTAATAAATCAAAGAGGTTTAACCCGGCGCGGGTTAAACCTCTTTTGCATAAAGCTTATATTTGTCTAATGAACTATTTGAGCGGCCGGATCCGTTAACGGATTCGGCCGCTTTTAAATGCCGGTTATATGCCGCTTATTCCTGCTCAAACACGGCGGAGATATCTTTGATGACAACCTGATCGCCTGTCAGAAGATAAGTCTCCGGGCTGTCGCAGTGCGGGCATTTTTTTCCGTATTCGGTTGTCCGGTAGGTTTCGCCGCAGGAGCGGCAGTAGGTCCTTCCCTCTATGATAATCATTTCAAGCTCGGCCTCCTTCAGGTACTCCGTCCTTTTTTTGGCCCAGTTGAAAGCGTCGAGGAAGAGGTCGGGTACTATCGTGCTGACCTCGCCTATCTCCATTGTGATTCCGACAACCTTCTGAGCGCCGTTGTCCGCGGCGATTTTATCCACCTGCTCAACGACATTCATAACTATACCGAGTTCGTGCATATCTCTCAGCCTTTATTTGCCTTTTTCCACTCTTTGCGCTTCTCACGCATAATCTTCGCCTCTTCCGAGCCGGAGTTCGCGATAATCTTGCCCAGACGCGAAATCTCATATTTCATAAGATTAACAACCTTGTCCTCGGCTACGCGCATATCGGAGCATTTCGGATTATCCCTGACGAGGTGGATGGCGTCAAACTGACATTTTGTTGTGCAAAGACCGCAGCCGATACACAGATTCGGGTCAACATAAGACGCGCCGCAGGACAGGCATCTTGCCGTTTCGGTCTTGACCTGCTCCTCTGTGAGCGTGAGGTGAAGATCCTTATAAGACATTCCGGCGTCTTCGGAATCATCCATACCCGCTTCCTGTCTGCCGGCTTTATCATAGTCGGGGAAGGTTATGTCATCCTTATCAAGAGGAGTATATGCGCGCCTGTTTCTGCCTATGGTCATATCGGCCTTCGGCCTTACGAAACGGTGAAGGCTCTCCGCCGCCTCGTGACCCGCGGCAATGGCATCGATAACAAATTTGGGGCCTGTATAGACATCGCCGCCGACAAAGATGTCGTCCTCGGCTGTCTGATAGGTGAATTTATCGGCTACCGGGTAATTGCCGTGCCAGAATTCAACCTTTGTGCCCTCAAGAAGCTTGCCCCACTCTATTGTCTGACCGATTGCGAATACAATCTTGTCTGCGCTGACCTGAGTGGTTTCGTTCTCGTCATAGGCGGGAGCGAATTTTCCGTCCGCATCATAGACCGAAACGCAGCGCTTGAAGATGATTCCGGTAACCTTGCCCTCATCATCGGTGAGCACCTCTTTGGGTCCCCAGCTGTTGCAGATTTCGATATTCTCTTCGAGAGTTTCTTCAATCTCCTGCTTTGTGGCGGGCATTATATCGCGGGATTCAAGCGAGAACATCTTTACGCTTGAAGCGCCGAGACGGTGGGCGTTTCTCGAGCAGTCAACAGCGACGTTACCGCCGCCGACAACGACCACATTGCCAGTGAAGTTTTCTCTCTTATCAAAGCTCTTGCGCAGATATGAGACGGCAATATCGGTGCCCTGCGCATCGTCATTCGGGATGCCCGGGCGTCTGCCGCCCTGGCAGCCGATTGCAATATAGAACGCCTTGTATCCCTGCTTGCGCAGTTCGTCTATAGTTACATCCTCGCCGACATTGACTCCGCATTTAATCTCAACGCCGAGCTTTCTCAGAACGTCTATTTCGGCTTCAATAACATCCTTTTCGAGCTTGTAGCTCGGGATGCCGTATGTCAGCATTCCGCCGGGAGCGGGATTCTTTTCAAAGACGGTGGGTGTGTAGCCCATCTCAGCCAGATAGTAAGCGGCGGAGAGACCCGCGGGGCCCGCGCCGATTATCGCAATCTTGTCATCCCACTTGCCGTAAACGGACTGAACCGTCTTTTCGGGTATGTATCTGTCCTCGCTTCTGAGCTCAAGATCGGACACGAATTTCTTGACCGCGTCGATTGATACGGGCGAATCGACAAGTCCTCTCGTGCAGGCGTCCTCGCAGCGTTTGTTACATACGCGTCCGCACACGGAGGGGAAGGGATTCTCTGTCTTTATCATCGCAAGCGCTTCACGGTATTTGCCGTCGCGCGCAAGTTTAAGGTATGCCTGAATGGGCACGTGAGCCGGGCAGGCCGCTTTACAGGGAGCGCTTCCCTGAGCGTAGGTGTTGGACATTACCTTGGTATCGCGGTAATTTTCATCCCAGGCGTATTCGCCCCATCTGACTTTATCGGGAAGGATGGCGTGCTTATATTCTACGCGGGAACCGTTCTTTTTGCAGAGCTTCTGACCGAGCTTCACTGCGCCTGCCGGGCAGATTTCGACACACTTGCCGCAGGCCACGCATTTTTCACGGTCAACCTTCGATGTATAAGCGCTTCTTGAAAGATAGGGGGTATTGAAGAGCATCGAGGTCCTGAGCGCGTTGCAGATACGGACATTGCAGTTGCAGATATCAAAAATCTTGTTTTCGCCGTCGATGTTTGTTATCTGATGAACATATCCGTTCTTTTCGGCGAGCTCAAAAATCTCGAGAGCGCGCTCCTTGGTAATATAATGGGCGCGGTGGGTTTCAACCGCGTAATCCGCCATATCGCCCAGCTGGACGCACCAGTCGTTGCAGTCGTCCGTGCAGCCCTCGTCAAGCATTGCTCTTGACGCTCTGCAGGAGCAGATGCCTGCGGCGATGTGACCGTCGTATTTCTCAAGCCAGTATGAAATCTTTTCGAGGCTTATCGCTTCCTGCTGAGCGTTTATGGCCTGCTCAACGGGGATAACGTGCATGCCTATACCCATACCGCCGGGAGCTACCATGTGGGTGATTCCGGCGAGGGGAATATAGGTCATTCTCTCAAAGAAGCTTGTTACGGCAGGATTCTTTTCGATACGGTCGAGCGATGAGTTGAAAAGCTCAGCCGAGCCGGGCACGAAAAACGGGAGCCTGTAACGCTTGATTTTGGGAGCGTCCTTAATCGGATGGTCATCCTTGAGATTGTGAGTGTAGTTATCGCCGTAATCATACTCGATTATGCCGATAACGGACATCTCCTCATATATCTCTTCAAGGTGCTTCGGGTCAACGCCCTTGTGAAGCTTGATAAGGTCGTCAAGAGTGTAGTGCTTGCGCAGTTTCATCTTGTTGCAAAGGTCAACCATCTCCGGTGTGAGGACCTCGCGAAGGCCCCAGTATTCGGGGTCATCGGCGGAAACTCCACCTATCTTGTGGACCACAACATCGGTGATTCTCTTGCCGAGCTTTGCGTAACTTTTCTGAAAATCTTTTTCATTCTGATATTTGCTTTTTACGGCTTTGCTTTGTTGAAGCATATATTCACCTCTCGGAAAGTTTCCGGATAAACCAGTTAATCAGCTCATCCATATTGTCGCCGGTTTTTGCCGAAACGGCAATCACCGAAGCGCCGGGGTTTCTTGCTTTTATGTATTCTCTGCACTCATCCATATTGAAGCTGAAATAAGGCAGAGCGTCTGTTTTGCTTATAACGGCGAGTTCGCTCTTCTCAAAAACAAGAGGGTATTTAAGCGGCTTGTCATTGCCTTCGGGCACAGAGAGGATAACCATATCAACGTTAGCTCCCGTGTCGTATTCGGCGGGGCAGACAAGATTGCCCACGTTTTCGAGGAAGATGAGATCGAGCCCTTCTCCGAGCTCGGTCAGCCCCTGCTCCGTCATTCCCGCGTCAAGGTGACACATACCGCCCGTGTGAAGCTGAATCGAGCGGACTCCTGTCTTTTCCGCAACCGTTACGGCGTCCTTGTCGGAGTCGATATCCGCTTCCATAACGCCTATGTTATACGATTGCTTGAGCGCGTTGATAAGAGCGACAAGGAGCGTCGTCTTACCGCTTCCCGGAGACGACATAACATTTACCAGGCAGGTTTTCTTTTTGCGCAGGGCTGAGCGAAGCTGCTCAGCCCGCGCGTCATTATCCTCAAATACGCTTTTTGATAAAAGTATCGTTTTTACTTGCTGCATGGCTGATTAAAAGAATCTTCCGATGATATCCTTACTCGCGGCGCAGGTGTCTTCCATATCGCCGAAGGAGATGATTTCGCCCGCGTAGTAGGTGTTGAGCGTGCCCTGGAGTGCCTCGAGCTTGTCATACCATCCGTCTGCGTAATCCTTGGGGGATACGTGCGGGCAGTAATAGACTTCCTGAGCGAAGAGCTTCTCTTTGATGGGGAATCCGACCTTCTTCATATCCTCATCCATCGTCTTCATAACGGTATCGTAATCGACATCGGGTGTACCGGTATGGTTCGCGAGAGCATAGACGGTCGCGGGGCAGTCTCTGTCAAGATGCTGCCATCTGTTATAATAAACCATCGCGTGGCCGAGTCTTTCGGGAACCATATTGTCAACCATATAGCCCGAGATGTTGGGGCTCTTGCCGGGCTCGAAGGTGGCTATATAATCGCAGTATCTTTCGTGAATGATTTTGCCGAAGAGCTCTTTTTCTTCAGCTGTCGCGTCGGCATAATCCTTGAAATAATCGAGAGGAGTGGTGACGATAAGCTTATCGAATGTCTCTGTGGTCTCTTCGCCGCCCTTCCTGACGGTGACGTTGACCTTGCCGTCGGAGCGCTCAACCTTTACGACCTCGGTCTCGAGCACGGCGGGGTGCTGCAGCTTCCTGTTGACGCATTCATAGATTTCCTGAGTGCCGTCCTGCCAGGTCCAGAGCTTCATGTTGACGAATTCAAGCGCGGTGGTAACGTCAAGATATTTCATTACGAGAGCCGCGGGTATCTCATCAAAGAAGCCGTAGCCGAAAGAGGTGAAGGGAGCAATCCAGATTCTCTGAACTTCTTCAACGCCGTTGAGCTTGCAGAATTCGGAGAAGGGCAGAGCGAGATCCTTGAGGTTCGGGTTTGTGCCCTTGATATAGTTGGGGAAGGAGCTCTCATTGGTGGCTCCGCAGTGTCCGTCAACGCCCTTGGAGATACCGTAGTATTCGCCCTTTGCCACGCCGAGATGGCCGTAGCAGTCATAGCCGACATATTTTGTCTGCATGAGCTCGTTGAGCTTCTTCATCTGCTTTTTGAGCTTGACCAGTTTAAGCATCTTGCCGATTGAGAAATTGACTTTGGGCTCAAAGGGATGGTCAACAGTTCCGTCAAGGTTGCGGAATTCTCTTCTCATATTCGGCTCGCCCGGTTTGAAATCGGGGCCCTTGTGATAGTAGCCGCCGAATTCTTCCATTTCGCTGACCGCGTGATAGGTGATGGCGCCCATGATAGCGCCGGTCTCAAAGCTTCTTTCTTCCTCAACGCCGTTATGCTTTACCTTGAGTTTCGGGGACCAGCATTTGCCGCCGACTTTGTTGAGCTTCTCATAGATAACATAGTCGGAGTATCCCTTCTTTTCAAGATACATTGCGCATGAAAGCCCGGCAGGGCCTCCGCCGATGATACAGATTCTGTCGTTTTTGTCTGCCATGATACAGGCTCCTCTCTGTTTTAATCCTTTCGGATTTTTTTAACTGCTTCGTTTCTTATGTATTGTTCAAGCTCGTCAATGCCGTCTCCGCTCAGGGCGGATGTAAAATAAATTTTTGCGCTGTCATTGCGCTTCTTTATATTTTTGACCGCATTTTCAAGACTGAAATCAAATATCTCCGCTACGTCCAGCTTTGTGACGGCAACCGCATTCGCCACCTCAAACATCAAAGGGTATTTAAGAGGTTTGTCGTCGCCCTCCGGCACGCTCAGCAGGACAAGATTCATATCCGCGCCCGTGTCGAATTCGGCGGGGCAGACGAGGTTTCCGATATTCTCAAGGAATATCAGATCAAGCCCGTCGGTGCCGAGCGCCTCAAGCGCTTCATAAGACATCTGACAGGTCATGTGACAGGCCCCGGAGGTGTGAATCTGTATGACCTTCGCACCGGTTTCGCGCTCAATGGTCATAGCGTCCTTATCCGAATCAATATCCGCCTCAATCACTCCGATTCTGAAATCCTCAGAGAGACGCGGTATCAGCTTTGAGAGAACAGTTGTCTTGCCCGCGCCGGGAGATGACATAAGATTGACATAGAATATGCCTTTGTCACTCAGCATGGCGCGAACCTCTTTGGCCTGCTCGTTGTTTCGCGAGAGAATATCCTCTTTTATAGTATATATTTCCATATTTTAATTATATTCTTATACAGATTAAAAGTCAATAATTATTCGCAAAAGGGAGGGGTGCAGGCCTGACTGAAAGACCGGTTTTTGATTATCGGGGATAACAGGGAGCATGTATAAAAAACTCTCCCGGTCAATACCGGGAGAGCGGTGTTATGCCGTATCTTCTTCCACTGTTCTTGTCAGGCGGAGGGTTATGCGCTGCTTTCCGCTGTAGGTGCAGGTAAAGAGCGTCATATCCCAGCCGTTATTCTCCTTCATCCTTTCGGAGTCGTAGCCGTCAAGCTGCTCTATCAGGGAGATTTCGTAGGGATAGGTGAGGCCTGCCGCGTCCGTGAAATAAACCTTGTCGCCGGGCTTTGCGTATTTGAGGTTGCCGAAGTAGCTGCGGTAGTTGTGCGCGCAGATTACCGCAGTGCCCTCGGGGACGCTGCCGTAATACCGGCAGGGGGCAATCTTGAGCTTCGCGAGCGAATAATCGGATTGCACGGGCAGCTCTATTCCGACGGAGGGGATTGCGATAACGCCGATATACTTCTCGCCGTCTATCATCGCATAGACCTCGCCGTTTTCATCCTCTTCGTAGGAGGAGACGTCGGCCGCCTGCTCAACCTCTTTGACAAGGCCGTCCGCGGCCTCTCCGGCTTTTTTGTCGGTGACCGTGTTATAAGCAAATAAGCCCCCGGCCGCTGCGATAAGCAACAGGCCGAAAGCCATTAATGAGATTCCGAATTTAGTTTTCCTTCTTTTTGCCTTCTCCATAAACTATAAATCCTATGGCAAACATCAGAATTCCGGCAAATCCGAGAATCGGAATGGGATACTGCACCATACCGGTCTGCGGAAGCTTTTCCCTTGTGGTCGAAGTTGTATCGGTGTCTTCATCGGGGCTTGTTACGCGGCCGTTATCGGATGTTGTATGAGGCCTTGTCGTATGCTCGTTTGTAACAGCGGTGATGATGGGGGTGTTAGGCGTATTCGGAGTTGTCGGATGACCGGGTGTGCCGGGGCCGCCGCCCGGGTTCGCGGGAGCGGTTGTTGTCGTGGTGCGGATAACCGTAACCGGCGGAACGGTGGGTGAGGTCGGAGCTGTGGGCTCATCCGGCTTTGTGGGCTCGGTCGGCTTATCGGGCTCCGTGGGTTTTGTCGGCTCGGTCGGTTTATCCGGCTCTGTTACGGGTATATCGATTTTGGGCTCAGCCGTGACGTTGAATATTATTTCATCATCGGTTTCGTAGGGAACGAAAACAACGAAGGGATTGAAGATGTTTTCGGGCGACCAGACAAGGTAAGCGCCGAGCGGGCAGGGATAAACCGCCTTGCCTTCGGCATCGGATGTGACGGATGCGCCCTTGATTCCCTTGCTCTGAGCTGTGGCGTAAAGAATTCTTGCCGCCGAGGTGTCGGTGAGATCGGCTCTTGAGTCTGAGAAGTCGTCGTTGAGCGCGAATGAGATGCGGGAGGGGGAGTAGTCGCAGTCCGCAACCCTGGCTACGCTTATCTTATTATTTTTGAGAGGGCTCTTGTCAGCCTTATTTATCATAATAACGGTTATTTCTCCGCTCGGTGATGCGGCGCCTGCCCGCATGCAGAAAGGCATCAGGCAAACGATAACTGCAATTATTATCATAAACAGCTTTTTCAAGAATCTTCCCTCCTTTTATTTTTCTTTTTCTTAACAATCATTATTACCGTAAACAGCAGAACGAAGCAGGGGGCTCCGATCAGAACGGCAATCTGGTCCGTACGCAGCAGCGGCGTATCGGATGTTTCGGCTTTGATTTCGCGTACTTTCTTGTCATAGGGAACTCTGTGCCCGCGCACAAGAAGGCGGTGAGAGTTAACGCCGTAGGGCGTGCAGGTGACGAGAGTAACATAATCTTTGCCGGGGACTATCTGAAGATACTTCGTGTTTGTCGGAACGACTGTCTTTATCTGATCCACCTCATAGGCGAGAATATCGTCGAGAATGTAGATATAAAACATATCGCCTTTTTTGACCTTGTCAAGGTCGGTGAAGAGCCTTGCGGACGGCAGGCCTCTGTGCCCCGTTAGGACAGCGTGAGTGCCTTCTCCTCCGACGGGGAGCGAGGTTGTCGGAACGTGACCGACGCCTGTCTGAAGAATCGATTCCTTTGTGGTGTGATATATTGCCATTCTCACATTGATAGAGTCAATTTTAAGATAGCCTATCATACCGTTGCCCGAAACATTGACCGCGGCGTGGTATTCGTCGTTGCCTTCGAGGTCGCGCTCGTCACGGGGGAATTCGTTGCTCTTTACGGTTTTGTTATATTTTCTTGCATCCGACAGAATCTTGCGGAAGTCTTCCTTTGAAAGCTTTTTGACCGATCTTTCATAGGAGTTGATTGCAATCGATTGATGAGCTTTGTTTATAAGATCGCTCACCGTCGGATACAGCATCAAGCCAAGCCCGGCAATGAATACAACTATAAGAATAATTGTAGATAAATTCTTTTTCATAAGAACTCCGTGTTTGGTTTGAGGCTGTTTCCGCTTCGGCTTCCCTGCCCGGCTGCCCGGGCAGGGAAGAATATCAATCATAACTTCACAAAATTATTTTACGTTTGCTTTTCTCTTCTTGGAGATAAGAAGGAAAGCTGCTGTGATCATAAGAAGCGCGCCGCCGATGGTGAAGATGTAGGTGCCGATGCCGCCTGTTTCGGGAAGCAGTCCGCCCGCTTTGTTGACTACGGTTGCGGTGTTGCCTTCAACACTTTCAACATCACCGTCTGTACCGAGAACCGCGGTAACGTTAAGCTTAACAGGGTTCTTGAGAACGTTGTATCCGGTGGGGGCAGCAATTTCGGTAAGGGTGTATTCGCCTTCGGAAACACCGTCGATATAGATCATACCGTCAGCGCCTGATTTTACTTTCGCGTTATCTACAGTGGCCTCGAGAGTGGGAGAAACCTTGTATCTGCCGTTATCAAAGGCAAGGGGAACATAGTGGCCGGCGGGATCTTTAACGGTGAACTCAGCGCCCTGGAGAATCTGTCCGCTGGCGTTAACCTTTTTGATTTCAAGTGAGTAGAGATAAACCTTGACTGTTGAAGGGGGAGTGAAATCTGTATCTGTTGTCTGGTTTACATTGTTGCTGTATTCAAGTTTAGCCTGGTTGGTAAGACCGTCGCCGTTCGGGAAAACGCTGGCGTTGGCGTTGACAGTTGCCGAGTAGGTGATTGTAATAGCTGTCTCGGGAACGAAGCTTTTGAGAACATCATAGGGAACTTCGATTGTGGTAGTCTGATCGTCAATGCTGATCTGGCAGGCACCGGTTTTATCTTCGGTTCCGATTACAACCTTGACATTGTTGTCGGGAGTAAGACCTTCCGACATAACGTCTGTTACTTTGTAAATGTAGTTTTCGTAAGCGCTGAGGTCGGGAACCTTGGAATCAAGCTGGAAGCCTACGTGCTGGTTGATCTGCGCGCTGATTAAATCCTCACCGTCATCGGTGGTAGCGTCAAATGAGGAGCTGTCGGAAACGCCGAGAATCTTCTTCTCGAGGGTGGGAACGGAAGCTTTGAGATCGATGGTCTTTTCATCGAATGAGTTGACGAGAGCGATGTTGGCGATTGCCTTCTCAGCGTTGCCCTGCGGGTTCTGGCTGCCGGCATCGTAAACAAGATAGTAGCCGGGTTCAAGCTCGTCGATTACCGCAACTTCGGGTTCTTCGGCTGTGGGGGTGCCTGTTCCGTCAGGATCGCCGGCCGCTGCGTAGAGCTTTTTGGCAAACTTCTGGAATTCATCGGGGTTGTCAAGAGACGCTACATAAGCATAAGCCTGCGCATGGATATCTTCGCCGAGCTCGTCGGTGAGTGCGGGGTCATCCATATCCCGGAAGAAGGGGATAAACTGATTGACTATGGTGTAGTCATAAGTGTCCTTTGTGGCATCATAGGTCACATCAAAGATTTTATAAGCGTTGTAGGTGTGGCCCTTCATGGAAACTGCTTCGTTGTTGTTCTGGATTATGATTTTGCAGTCATCGGCCGCGAATGCGGGGATGCTCATTGAGAAGAGGACGAACAGAGTAAGAACTGCCGCCGCAATAACTCTTGCTTTGTTTTTCATAGTTATTCTGCCTTTCGTAAAAATTTTGTAAAAATGATTGATGTAATGATTGATATATAATTAACTTAATAATTACCTGATGAAGATGCGCCTGAGCTTTTTCTTATAATACGGAATCGCCACACGTATCAGGAATACCGCCGCGGAAATCAGGATGGCGAAGAATCCGATGACACTTGCCGTTCCGGAGTTCCCTTTGCCGCCTGTTTCGGGCAGGGGACCTATGGGCGAATCCGATTTATTGGTGATTATTATTTCGCCTTCGGAGATACCGTCGTTATTGGTATAGCTCGCAGTGTATCCGGGAACGGCAACCTCTTCGGCGTAATAAGTGTACTTATAAATCCTGTTAGAATCATAAACCTTGGGTGAGCTGTATTCTGTCAGCGGAAGATCGCTGAAGTCCATCCGCCAGCCTGTTCTGCCGTCTATGGTGACGTTGTCATAAACCTCATCATAATTTGTGCTCGAGCCGGCCGGATCTTCCGGAGGCTCGCCCGTGAAGAAGAGGAGCTGGCACGGATCGTAATTGGTTATGTTGGTGGTGTTCAACGTCGCCGAACAAACATAGTTAAGGGTTGTGTTGCTGTTGACCGTAACTGTCTGCGTTGCCTGACGGCCCCAGAATTTGTTGTTTGACAGCGGGTTGAGCTGATTCTCATAATCAATATAATAAGTGAATTGCTCAGCTTCGTTTTCTCCGGTTACCGTGGATGGATCCCAGGGCACGGTATTGTTGTTCAGCCTCAAAGTAGCGCCGTTTGCCGTGTTCTGACGCCTGATATATGCGCGGAGCGTGAATGTGACCTCGCTCCCGGCAATAACCCTCTTGACCGGCAGGGTGTATGTGGTGCCTCTGCCGCCGTTGTCGGTAAGAGTGACTGTCAGCGTGTATTTATCGGGAGTTATTTCCGTGACATGCCGCTTCATGCGAACATGAACCGAAGGCATGGAGGATAGGTCGTATATTGTGGCGCCGAGTTTATTCTTCCACTGTTTCTTGACGGTTATCATACCGCTTGGCGGGAGCACTCTGTTGGTGACGCTCAGCGTTCCGTCATAAGCGCGCAGCGGATCCGTCATATGGGCTATGAAATAACCCTCGGGGCATTCTTCCTTGATATAATAGGAGTATCTCTTATCGGAGCTGTCTCTTATGGGCAGGTCCTCAAAGTCTTTGCGGTAGCCGTTTGAATTTGAAAGCGTAAAGGTCTGGACAGTCTCTTCATCCGGGCTTCCGTCCGCCTTGCGGCAAAGATGAACCGTAACCGGGGGCAGATCCGAGGTGTCTTCTATGGGATGTCTGTGTTCATCCTCCCATTTTTTCTCTACCGAGATATCGATATAGCTTTTTTTGGAGTGGAATGACGCTTTGCCGTTGTTGCCGAGATGGCCCGTAACGGATGCCGAGGAATCTGCCGTGCCGCCGTTTTGCGCCTCGTATTCATAAGCGTGGGAATTCGCGGCCGTGTCGGTGGTGTTATCCGTTTTTTCGATTTCAAGGTTGAGCCCCGGCTTCATCGTGCTGCTGACGAAATTCTGGGTTTCATCGTCTTTTACAACATTGAAATAATAATCGTTGTCGCCGGGGATTTCATAAGTAACCGTTGTCAGCGGATTTTTATCCGAATCAAAGGCGTTTGTATAGGCGGGGCCTTCCTCAATATCGTTTGTGAAATCAACGCCGTAGGTCAGAGTTGTCGGGTCGGCCGGAATATATTCGCCGTTGTTGAGATTGGTTCTGTCCGCGAAGGTGAACATCGCAACCTCTTTTGCGGGCAGCTTCCAAACCAGTGTTTCCTGACCGTTCGCGTCCTCTGTCAGCGTTACGGTGGTTTCGTACTCCTCGAATGTGAATACGCCGTCGCCGTCATCATCTTCGCCCTGAACAGGCGGAGCGCCGTTTGGCTTTAACGTAATGTCGGTTACATACATTCCCTCACCGATAACATCGGTGAACTCCACGTCGGTCTTGATTTCGCCGGAGCCCTCGTGATTGACAATCGGGATGGTGTATTCCGCGGAACCCAGGCGGATTATATTCGCCAGATCGGTGAATGCGCGGTCGAGAACTTCATAAGTATCGGCGAAAGTTACATAGCCGTCGCCGTTATTGACATCGTTGCCGTCATTGGTGTAGGTGTAAACGTAATTGTAATCTTCCGAGTAGTCCTTGGCGGTCCAGATTTTGGCGCCCTTCGCTTCTCCGTCAAGGTAATACTTGACTCTTTGCGCTTCGAGAACCCCGTTCTGGCTGTTGCCGTTCGGAGTAACATCTTTAAGATAGGCGGGCTTTACAAGACATCCGGTATAGTTGGGCCGCTCTTTAACCTTAAGACCTATGTTGAACCACTCGCTGCCGAGATCTTTTCCGTTATACGCGGTATAAGCTTCTATCAGCCTGTCGCGCATCAGCGCCGCGCTCAGAATCGTGTAAGCCGCAATCTTCTGGTTGTTGTGGTTCGTACTTGTGGCGCTGTAATTAGCGGTTGAATAATTAATATAATCCTGCTTAAGAGTAGCTTCGTCGGTATCAGTCCAGTTTCTGCTGCACCATGTCGGCTCGCCGTCTGTCAGCATAATGACATAGGGCTTTCTGTCGACGGTGTGTTCCGGTTCCGCATTGATAGCGTCTATAAGCTGTTTGACACCGCGCACGATACCGAACTGAGTGCAGGTGCCTGTGCCGGTATCCTTGTAGAATGTATTATAGACTTCTCCGTCTTTCATCAGCGTATCGCTTGCAGCGATTCTCGCTGTATAATTGGTTCCTGAGCTGTGGTTGGTGAAGGTAATGTATTTGTCAATCGGGTCTTCGGAGGTTGAGCTGCTGGTGTAATGCGCGAGAGGCATTATGCATTCAGCTGTGGGCTTATTATTTGTCGCGGTTCCGTCTCGCTTGCCGTAAAAAGCGATGACCTGAATCCGGTTATTTGGGTTTGTGTTGGTTATAATGTCTATGGCCTTGTTAACCGAGTCAACCATGGCCTCCATTCTTGTAACCTTCGTGCCGTCTTCTTTTTCGACCTCATTTCCGGGTCTCAGCATTGATGAGGTGAAGTCGAGAATCATTACGACATCCGCCGCGATTGAGTGGGTTTCTACCGAACCGTAGGATGAAACATATTCCTGAGCAAGAACCTTGAGGTTGACATCAAAGTGATCGTCGTTGACAAGCACGCTCTTGTCGGTCCAGATTCTGCCGTTATTCTCAGGTGTACCGAATTCAGGCGGAATCGTTTCGCCCGTATCGGGGTCGGTTGACAGAGTGTAGGTATATTCGCCCTTTTCGGAAATGCCGGTATCGGCGGAGGCGAACATCGGTATCATTCCGAGAATGAATGCCGCAATCAGCAGCACCGAAAAAATCTTTTTCCTCACGGTCTCGCTCCTTTCTTTAAAATTTGCTGTTTTGTATATTTAAAATCAAACAGTTCAGCTTAAAAATATACGCAATATTCCGATGAGATGCTTCGCCGGGAATCACTCAACAAGAAACTCCGGAAGCTCTCTTCTGCCGTACGGCCCTCAAAAAAATAAAAAAACTGCAAGTCACAGGGACCCGCAATGGATCCGATAACTCGCAGTCAATCAATCATGAGGAAAACCTTTTAGACATTAAACTTTGCGTCCCCGTCTTTCGGCGGGTTTGCCGAATATTTGTTTTTTCACAAAAGCATTATATCACGGATTTGATAATTGTCAAGTTTTTTTATTAAATAAAAATGTGCCGGCCGTTTTCACTTGACAAAACGGTTTCTATTTTATAAAATACAAGCAGAAATACACTTTCAGAATCTCCGGAGTCTGTCATGAATAACTCTTTCTATTTTGCGGTAATTTTTATCGTTATAATATCATCTGTTTTTTTTGATGTAATGATATGGAGGATATCTCCGTTAAGCCGCCACGATAAAAACGGCTTTATAATATCTTTTTTGCTTATGGCCGTCTGCGCTCTGTTTGAAGGCATCCAGGTTATGGTTGACGGGCGCTTCCCGGAGTACCGGATTTTTCATTACGCCGTCATATACATTGAGTTTTCACTCTCACCGTTTGTCCCGGCGCTTTTCCTCAACATTATCAGGCCGAG
>CACZTQ010000090.1 GCA_902784155.1 Oscillospiraceae bacterium | reverse complement strand
GCAAAAAATACCAGTCCGCCCTGATCCGGGGTTTAAAGGTCGCCTATAACGGCGATGTCGGCGCCTTTGCCTACATAGCGGCAAAGAAGGTCCTGCCCGAGGGCGAGCCCGTTTCTTACGCCTCATTTGAGGAGGCTTACAATTCCGTCGTGCTGGGAGACACCGACGTCGCGATTCTCCCCATCGAAAACAGCTACTCGGGCGAGGTCGGCAGAGTCATTGATTTAATGTATTCGGGCCCGCTCTATGTCAGCGGAGTTTATTCGCTGCCCGTAATGCAGAATCTGCTCGGAGTTCCGGGAACAACGCTCGACAGCATTGAAACGGTGATAAGCCACAAACAGGCACTCAGCCAGTGCGAGCCGTTTATTACCTCTCACGGCTGGAATACCGCTGCGGCGGCGAGCACGGCGCAGGCCGCAAAGCAGATTTCGGAAGAAAACAACATTCACCTCGCCGCGATAGGCAGCGCGGAGTGCGCGGAGCAGTTCGGCCTCGAAATACTCAGGCACGATATAAGCGAGAGCCACGAAAACACCACGAAATTCGCCGTATTCTCAAAATCGCAGACACCCGCGGCGAAAGGCGGAAAGGGCAGATTCATCCTGATGTTTACCGTTGATGACAAGGCGGGAGCCCTCGTCAAGGCGCTTAATGTAATAGGAAAACACGGCTTCAATATGCAGGCGCTCCGCTCGCGCCCCGTGAAGGAGAAGGCCTGGCAGTATTATTTCTATACCGAGATTGAGGGCGACGAAACATCGCCGGAGGGCATGAAAATGATTGAGGAGCTCTCAGGGCAATGCGATACGATAAAGATAACAGGTCACTACGTTGAAAGCGGTGCTGAAAAATGATAATAAAAGCAAACACCTACGACATTGTAATTGAAAAGGGCTCTCTCAAAAAAGCCGGTGAGTATTTTGACCTCGGCCGCAAAACGGCAATAGTCACCGACAAGGGAGTACCTTCCGAATACGCGCTCACAGTCCTGAAGCAATGCGGAGAAGGCTCTTTCATCTTTTCGGCGGAGCAGGGAGAAGGGAGCAAGAGCTTCGATACCCTTCAGGAGCTTCTTAAAGATATGCTCCTTCACGGATTCACGAGAAAAAGCTGTGTTGTCGCGGTCGGAGGCGGAGTGCCCGGCGACCTTGCGGGATTTGCGGCTTCAATATATATGAGAGGAATCGATTTTTATAATATACCCACTACAGTCCTCTCTCAGGTCGATTCATCCGTCGGAGGAAAGACCGCCGTCAATTTTGAAGGGCTCAAGAACATTATCGGCACCTTCAATCAGCCGAAAAAAGTTCTTATAGACAGCAGCGTGCTTGCCACTCTCCCCCTTCGGCAGATAAACAGCGGTCTTGCCGAGGCGGTCAAGGAATCCCTCACGGGCGACGCGGAGCTCTTTGAGAAATTCGAAAATGAAAACCCATACGAAATAATCGATGAGATTATAGAGAGGGCTCTGCGCTATAAGATAGCCGTAGTGAGCGAGGACGAGAAGGAAGCAGGGCTTCGCAAGGTACTGAATTTCGGCCACACAATAGGCCACGGCATCGAGTCGCAGGGCGGCGAAAATCCTCTGACTCACGGCGAATGCGTGGCGATAGGAATGATTCCGATGTGCTCCGAAAAAACAAGGGAGCGGCTTTACGCCGTACTTAAAAAGCTGAATCTGCCTGCTGAATTCAGAGGAGACAGCGAAAAGGTATTCGCCGCCGTGCTTCACGACAAAAAGATGAACAGCGGCACAATCACGGTATCATTTGTTGACGAGCCGGGGAGTTTCAGATTTGAAGAGGTCAGCCCCGATTCTCTCAGAGAAAAAATAAAGTCGGTTGTCAAGGAGACGGAATAATGAAAAACACATTCGGCAGCAGCGTTTGCATAACTCTCTTCGGCGAGAGCCACGGCGAGATGACGGGAGCGGTCATCGACGGTCTCGCGCCCGGCATAACAGTTGACAAGGCCTTTATCGCTTCTCAGCTTTCAAAGCGCCGCCCGTCCGGAAAAACAGGCACGGCAAGGCGCGAGGATGATAAGTTCAGAATAGTCAGCGGAGTGTTTGAGGGAAAAACGACTGGTACCCCGCTCTGCATAATGATTCCCAACGAAAAAGCAAACAGCTCCGACTACGCTCTGAATTCCTTTATTCCGAGACCCGGTCACGCCGATTTCACGGCCAACAAAAAGTATCACGGGTTTGAGGATTACAGAGGCGGAGGTCATTTCAGCGGAAGGCTTACCGCCGCGCTTACGGCAGCGGGAGCGATTGCGATATCCGCTCTCAATGAAAAAGGAATAGAAATCGGCACCCACATTGCCCGATGCGCAAAGATAAATGACAGGAAATTCAAGGATTATAACAAAGATACAGAAAAGCTGAATTCGCTTGATTTCGCCGTGCTCGACGAGCGCAGGGCGGCTCTTATGAAAGAGGCGATAGAGAAGGCGGGCTCCGAAGGCGACAGCGTCGGCGGAATACTCGAAACGGCGGTGACCGGCCTTCCCGCGGGCCTGGGCGAGCCCTGGTTTGACAGCGTCGAGAGTACACTCTCACACGCGATGTTTTCGATACCCGCGGTCAAGGGAATAGAATTCGGCAGAGCGTTTGACTGCGTTGACCTTAAAGGGAGCGAATACAACGACGCCTTCACCGTGAAAAACGGCCGCGTCGAAACCGTGACAAACAACAACGCCGGAATAAACGGCGGAATAACAAACGGTATGCCCGTATTATTCAGACTCGCGGTGAAGCCCACGCCGTCGGTTTTCAAGGAGCAGGATTCGGTTGATATGCTCTCTATGGAAAACATAAAGCTCTCTGTCAAAGGCAGGCACGACCCCGCGATAATCCACCGCGCCCGCGTTGTAGTTGACAGCCTTACGGCGCTTGTGCTGTGCGATATCCTTGCGCAGAGATACGGCACGGATTGGCTCGGTGAATGATATGACGGCAGAATTCACTCCATCAAAGGCGCACGGAAAAGTAACGGCGCCGCCCTCAAAAAGCGATGCTCACAGAGAAATAATATGCGCGTGTCTATCCGAAGGCTCGGGCAGAATCAAGAATGTCGCCTTCTCAGAGGATATACTCGCGACGCTCGGCTGCATGGAATCGCTCGGAGCGGTCATCACGCGGGATGAGGACTCGGTCACGGTGCTATCTCCCGTTAAAAGGCAGAGCCGCGCAGAGCTTGACTGCAGAGAGAGTGGCAGCACGCTTAGATTTCTTATTCCCCTCTCACTGATGCTCTGCGGCAGCTGCACCTTTACGGGAGGCGGAAGGCTTATGTCAAGGCCTCTCCCCCTCTATGAGAATCTTTCGCGCGAGCAAATAATCACTCTTACCCCGGGCGAAAACACGCTTGAAGCCTCGGGCGAGCTCAAGCCCGGTATCTGCAGAATGCCCGGCGACATAAGCAGCCAGTTTATAAGCGGTCTGCTCTTCGCTCTCCCCCTTCTCGGCGCAGACAGCCGGATTGAAATCATCCCGCCGTTTGAGAGCCGCCCTTATATTGATATGACTCTCGCCTCTCTCGCGAGACACGGAGTCAGAGCGGAATTCACGGATGAATATACAATAGAAATCCGCGGAAATCAAAAATACTCCCCCTGCGATACCGTCATCGAGGGCGACTGGTCAAACGCCGCTTTTCTCTCGGCCTTCAGCCTTGCCGGAGGCGATGTTGAGGTGACGGGGCTCGATGAAAACAGCGCACAGGGAGACAGGGTTTATAAAGAAATATTTGAAAACCTCAGCCGTGAGCGTGCAGTCATCGATTTAAGAGACTGCCCCGACCTCGGCCCCGTCTGTATGGCAATGGCTTTCAGACACGGCGCGGTATTCACGGGCACCGGAAGGCTGAAGCTCAAAGAGAGCGACAGATGCGCCGCTATGGCTCAGGAGCTCGGCAAATTCGGAATCCGCACAAAAGACGAAGGCGGCACATTTGAAGTTTTCAGGGGCGAGCCTCACGTGCCGGACGGAATCCTCTGCGGACATAACGACCACAGAATCGTAATGGCGCTGTCGGTATTATGCAGCATTACGGGCGGAAAAATCGAAGGCGCGCAGGCCGTATCAAAGAGTCTGCCCGGCTTCTTCGATATAATAAAATCTCTCGGAATCAAGGTGAAGCTTTATGAAACTGCTTAACACTCAGAATGTACTTATAGTCGGTCTCGGCCTTATGGGCGGCAGCTACGCAAAAGCGCTCAGGCGGCTTGACTTTCATATCTGCGCAATAGACAAGGACCCGGATTCGATTGAATATGCGCTCGGCGCAAAAATAATCGATGAGGGCAGCACGGAGCCCGACAGAGAACTTATAGGCAAAGCTGATATAATCGTCTTCGCGCTCTACCCCATGCTGATTAAAGAATGGATTTCGGAGTATCAGCAGTATTTTAAGAGCGGAGCGGTCATTACGGACGTTACGGGCGTCAAGAGCTGTATCGTCTATGATATACAGGAGATTCTCCGCGATGACGTGGAATTCATCGCCGCTCATCCGATGGCGGGCCGTGAGGTTTACGGAGTCAGAAACAGCACCGAAAAAATGTTCAGGGACGCGAATTTCCTTGTTGTCCCGACAGATAAGAATACTCAGCAGGCTGTTGAATGGTGCAAGGAGCTCGGCCGTCTGCTCGGTTTTATAAATGTCACGGTGCTATCCCCGGAGGAGCACGATAAGATGATAGGCTTCGTCTCGCAGCTTACGCACTGCATAGCAATAGCGCTTATGACCTGCTCGGATAACACCCATCTCGCCGACTACACGGCGGATTCATTCAGAGACCTTACAAGAATCGCGAATATCAACGAGGTTATGTGGAGCGAGCTTTTCCTGCTTAACAAGGAGCCGCTTCTCGCCGATATCGACAGATTCATAAGCGAAATGACAGTCCTGAGAAATATGCTTGAAAGCGGTGACAGAGAAGGGCTCAAGGCAAAAATGAGGCTTTCGACGCAGCGCCGCGCGGCATTCAACAAAGTATAAAGGAGAGAAAATAAAAATGAGTATGAATATGATTTTTGAAAAAAAGCTCGCAATCCCTATGGAAGTGAAGGAGATGTATCCGCTCTCCTCCTCGGTTGAGGAAACGGTGCAGAAGAAAGTCGCTCAGTTAAAGAGAGTTTTCACGGGGGAAGACGGAAGATTCCTTCTGATTATAGGACCCTGCTCCGCCGACCGCGAAGACAGCGTAATGGAATATGTTACAAGGCTCGCCGCCGTTCAGGAAAAGGTTGCGGATAAGATAATGATAATCCCCCGCATTTATACCAATAAGCCCAGAACAACCGGCTCTGGCTACAAGGGGATGCTTCACCAGCCCGACCCGGACGCGAAGCCCAACCTCTTCGAGGGTATAATCGCCATTCGCGAGCTTCATATGAGAGCCGTCAGCGAAACCGGTCTTATCTGCGCGGACGAGATGCTCTACCCTAGCAATCACAAATACCTTGACGATATACTCGGCTATGTTGCCATAGGCGCCAGAAGCGTTGAAAACCAGGAGCACCGCCTCACGGCGAGCGGCATTGATGTACCCGTCGGTATGAAAAACCCGACAAGCGGAGACATAGACGTTATGATGAACGCCATCACTGCGGCTCAGGGAAGACACCACTTCATTTACAGAGGATGGCAGGCTCACTCGCAGGGCAATCCCTACGCCCACGCGATTCTCAGAGGATATGTCAACAAGCACGGAAACTCCCTGCCCAACTACCACTATGAAGACCTCTCATTCGTCAACGAGAAATACAAGCAGTCAGGCCTTCTCAACCCCTCGGTTATTGTTGACTGCAACCACGCGAATTCAGGCAAGAAATACATTGAACAGATAAGAATAGCAAAAGAAATAATCGACAGCAGAAACTACGACCCCGAAATAAAATCTCTTGTCAAAGGTCTTATGATAGAGAGCTATCTTGAGGACGGAAATCAGAAATCGACCGAAGAATACGGCAAATCCATCACTGACCCCTGCCTCGGCTGGGAAAAGACGGAAAAACTGATTTACGACCTTGCGGAGAAACTTTAATATGTACGGATTACTCGGAAGAAAGCTGTCTCACTCGCTCTCCCCCGAAATCCACTCATATTTCGGCGGTTACGGATATGAGCTCTTCTGCCGCGAGCCGGACGATATCGACGGATTATTCGCGGACTCAGGAGTCACGGCGTTCAATGTGACGATTCCGTATAAAATCGAGGCCTTCGGGCGCTGCGATATTCTCAGCGAAACAGCCTGGGAAATCGGAAGCGTGAACACAATCGTAAAAAAAGACGGAAAGATTTACGGATACAACACCGATTTATACGGCTTTGAAGCGATGGTAAAAAGAGCGGGCGCTGACTTTGCCGGCAAAAAGATTCTGATTCTCGGCAGCGGAGGAGCGAGCAGGACTGTATCGGTTTACTGCAAGAGGGCGGGAGCCGCAAAGGCGGTAATAATAAGCAGAAGCGGCGAAAACAATTACGGAAATCTCTGCCTTCACCGCGACGCCGATATAATAGTCAACACAACCCCCGTCGGGATGTATCCCGAAAACGGCAGCTCCCCCGTTGACCTCGGCCTTTTCACACGCCTCGGGTTTGTATTTGATTTAATCTACAACCCGTTCAGGACTAAGCTGCTGCTTGACGCCGGAAGGCTCGGAATACCGTCTTCAAACGGGCTCTATATGCTCGCGGCGCAGGGCTTCAGATCATCGGAGCTTTTCACGGGGAAGGAGCTTGACGCTTCGCTGATTGACAGAGCGTATGAAGGATTACGCAAAAGAATGCTGAATATCATCCTTACCGGTATGCCCGGATGCGGTAAGTCCACGGCCGGGAAGGAACTCGCGGAATTAACGGGCAGAGAATTCGCCGACACGGACGCGGAAATCGAGAAAGCCGCCGGCAGGACTATCCCGGAGATTTTTGAGTCTGAAGGAGAGAGCGGCTTCAGGGATGCGGAATCAAAGGCCGTTGCCCGGATTTCCAAAAAAACGGGGCTGATAATTGCCACGGGAGGCGGAGCCGTTCTCCGCGAGGAAAACAGGGACTCTCTCAGGCAGAACGGAATCATTATATATCTCAGGCGAAGCGTTGACGAGCTCAGCGGCGAGGGAAGACCCCTCTCGTCAAGCAGAGAAAAAATACAGAAATTATATGAAGAAAGGCGCGCTGTCTATGAGTCTTTCGCCGATTATACGGTCGATGTGAGCGAAGACATCGGGACAACCGCAAAGAGGATTCTCGAATGCGTATCCTTATAATAAACGGGCCGAACCTCAATATGGTCGGCATCAGGGAAAAGAATATTTACGGCGAAAAAACCTATGATGACTTATGCCGGCTCGTTTCTGAAAAAGCGGCCGCGCTCGGATTTGAAAGCGAAATCTATCAATCCAATCACGAGGGAGACCTTGTTGATAAAATCCAATCCGCCTACACGGACTTTGACGGGATAATCATCAACGCCGGGGCTTACACCCACACAAGCATCGCGATACTCGACGCGCTCAAGGCCGTCAGCAAGCCGGCTGTTGAGGTGCATCTCTCGGATATTAACTCGCGCGAGGATTTCCGCAAGCTCTCATACGTCGGTATGTACGCGGAGAAAACCATCGCGGGCAAAGGCTTTGACGGTTATATCGAAGCCCTGGAGTATTTTAAAGGGAAATAAAAGCGAATAAGCAAGAACCGGGAGTGACGTAATTGTCACTCCCGGTTCATTTTAAATGTAATCCTTCTTAATCCGTAACGATTTCGGAGACGGGCTCAACGGTCTGCATTGTTACGGGCTCTTTCTCATACATTGAGCGGTATTTATCCTGATAGTAGTTTTCGGGCCGGCAGTCATAGGTCCCGTCGGGCTTGACGTTGATAATCGTGCAGCCTCTCTGCGCTCCGAGCTTGTAGATTCCGGGATAGGCGAGATAGTCAACGCTCATACCGTAGGTGAGCTGAATTCCCTTATACATAACGGAGAAGTTATTCTTATGGTCATGTCCGCAGAACACGGCCTTTGTTGAGCCGAGTTTTTGGATGGTCTCAAACATCTCATCATTGCCGATACCGCAGTAAACGACCTTCTTGGGCTCGCCCGCGTCTCCGAAAACGAATTTAACATTTTCGGTGTCTTTGAATCCGTTTTCAATATACTCATACCAGGCATCCTTATACTCGGTGAGAGGAATGTGGAAAAACATAAGAGAATTGATTTTCTGAGGCTCGCTTCCGTTTTTCTCCGCAGCGCGGGCATTGATTTCATCATATTTCGCGAGAGTATCCGCATACCAGTCAATCTGGTCCTGATGAAGATTGTCATATTTCCACATAACGCCGAGTATATCCCCGTCGGTATATGAGTGGCTGTCGAGTATATAGAGCGACTGAGTGATTATGCCTTCGGAGTTTCTGACATTTATGACCTGATTTCCGCAGCCGGATACTTCTTCGGGACCCGCCTGATAAATCAGATACTTATAGTCGCCCGATGAATAAAGAGCCGAAATATCTTCGCGCGTATAGGCCGAGTATGCCTCGGTATCGTGGTTGCCGAAGGCGAGCGTCCAGTAAACGCCGAGCTGATCCATGAGCGCGGCAAAGATCTTTGCGGAGGCCTTGTTGTTGAAGGTGCCCGCCTGGAAG
>CACZTQ010000089.1 GCA_902784155.1 Oscillospiraceae bacterium | reverse complement strand
GGCTTCGGCGACAGAAGAAAGGAAATGCTCCAGGATATAGCCGCTCTTACAGGCGGCGAAGTCATCACAGCGGATCTCGGCCTTGAGCTCAAGGATACCCAGATGTCTCAGCTCGGCAGAGCCCGTCAGGTCAAAATCAGCAAGGAGAACACCATCATCGTTGACGGCGCAGGCGCAAAGAAGGATATAGCCGCCAGAGTCAATATGATAAGAACTCAGCTTGACAATACCACCTCCGAATTCGATAAAGAAAAGCTTCAGGAGCGTCTCGCAAAGCTCGCGGGCGGCGTTGCAGTCATCAAGGTCGGCGCAGCCACCGAGGTTGAGATGAAAGAGAAGAAGCTCCGTATAGAGGACGCTCTCGCAGCGACAAAGGCAGCCGTTGAAGAGGGATGCGTTGCCGGCGGCGGCGTAGCTCTGCTCAACACTGCGAAGGCAGTCAAGGCGCTCGGCGACAAGACCGAGGACGCGGACGAAAAGACCGGTATCAACATCGTTCTCAAGGCAATCGAGGAGCCCATCCGTCAGATAGCCGAGAACGCGGGTCTTGAGGGCAGCGTCATTGTTAACGCCATCTATTCCGCAAAGAAGGTCGGCTACGGCTACGACTTCGCCAACGATAAATATACCGATATGGCGAGAGCCGGTATCCTTGACCCCACCAAGGTTACCAGAAGCGCTATCCAGAACGCTGCATCCGTAGCGGCTATGGTTCTCACAACCGAGAGCCTTGTAACCGATATTCCCGATCCCAAGGCAGACGCGGCGGCAGCTGCGGCAATGGCGCAGGGCGGCGGAATGTATTGATTCTCGCTTCGGTTCTTTTATAACGGAGCGCAAGTGAATAAAACAAATCCGGAGGGTGATTTCACTCTCCGGATTTTTGCGCCTATTTGAATTGTTATCAGATTTTCATTGCCACTTCGTATGCTCTCCAGACTACCGAGCGAAGGTTACCTATTGCGAGGCAGTCGCCGACAAGAAATACATTCTTTGACGCGCCGGCGAGGGGAGCGGGGATGTAGCCCGCGCAGCTAATGACGCTGTCGCACTTGATTTCTATATCCTTGTCATCCTTTGTTATGCAGGTGATTGAGCCGTCGTTAACCTGCTTGAGCGTCGTCTCAAGATATACGGGCACCTTGTTGAGAGCGAACCACTCCCTGAGATATGAGGAGTTTGAGAGGCAGACGCCCTTCTGGCTTACAAGGTCATCCTTCATTTCGACTATTACGGGCTTATGTCCCTGAAGAGCGAGCTCATAAGCGATTTCGGAGCCGGTCAGACCTCCGCCTATGACGGCGACCGTTTCGCCGACCTCTTTTTCGCCGTTAAGATATTCGCAGGCTTCAATCATCTTTTCGTAGCCGGGAACCCGTCTGAGAAGGCGGGGCGTTGAGCCGGTCGCGACTATTACGGGGCCGTTTCCGAGCGAAGAAACATCCTTGATTTCCTCGTTCAGGTGAATCTCGATGCCCATCTCCTTCATCTGAAGCCTGTACCATTCGAGCAGGTCGCGGAGTTTACCTTTGTAGCTCTCAGCGCTCGCGGGGATAAATGTTCCTCCGAGAACTCCGCTCTTTTCGTGAATTACCGGGTTATGGCCGCGGAGCTTGAGAACTCTCGCCGCCTCCATGCCGCCGATACCGCCTCCGACAATGTGTACCGTCTTTGGGGAATCGGTCTTTTTGATATAGTGTTTGCCCCACTGCATCGTCTCCGCGTTTATCGCGCAGCGTGCGAGATGAAGGCTGTCCGAAAGCTCCTGATCGTTGGGAACTCCCTTGTAGTGACACATATTGAAGCAGCCGTTGTGGCAGAGGATACAGGGCCTGATTTCCTCTTCTTTGCCCTCAATCATCTTGGTTACCCACTCCTGGTCCGCGAGGAAGGGGCGGGCGAATCCTGCGCCGTCAAGGTTGCCTTTTTCTATTGATTCGGCGGCGACTCTCGGATCGAGACGGCCGGCGCAGACAACGGGGATGTCAACGAATTTCTTTATGTGCTCAACATCTTCGAGGTTGCAGTTTTCGGGCATATATACCGGGGGATGGCACCAGTACCAGGCGTCATAGGTTCCGTTGTCGCAGTTGAGCATATCGTAGCCGGCGTCCTG
>CACZTQ010000088.1 GCA_902784155.1 Oscillospiraceae bacterium | reverse complement strand
TTGCCCGAAAGCCGCAGTATTACTGGGCTTTCACGGCTATTATTCTTTGACCTTTGACATCAATACTACCGTCTCGACGTGATTCGTAAAGGGGAACATATCGACGGGGGTGATGCGGCGGACGGTGTAGCCGCCCTTTGTGATGAGGCCGAGATCACGGGCGAGGGTTTCGGGGTTGCAGGAGATATAGACTATCCTCCCGGGGCTGAGCCTGAGGAGCGAGTTTATGAATTTGCGGCTGCATCCGGAGCGGGGAGGGTCGGTGAATACCACATCCGCGCTCTCGCCCTCGTCGGCCATCGCCTCCATGAATTCGCCCGCGTCCGCGCAGTAAAAACCGATGTTTTTCATACCGTTGCGCTTCGCGTTTGAAACCGCGTCCCTGACGGCGTCCTTATTCAGCTCCGCGCCGATGACCGAGCCCGCCGTTTTGGCGGCGACCATACCGATGGTCCCGATTCCGCAGTAGGCGTCGATTACCTTTGAATCCCCGTCAAGCGAGGCGTATTCCATGGCTTTATTATATAGCTTCTCACACTGGACGGGGTTAATCTGATAAAACGATTTCGCGGAAATCTCAAACTCAAGGCCGCAGAGAGTATCCGTTATATATCCTCTGCCGTAAAGGATTTCCTCCTTTTCGCCCAGAACGAGATTCGTATCCCTGTCGTTAATATTCAGCAGAACCGTCGTTATTTCGGGATGCTTTTCAAGAAGCTTTTCGATAAATTTATTCTTTGAGGGGAATTTTCTGTCGGCGGCGACAAGCACTACCATAACCTCGCCGCTCGAGAATCCTCTTTTGACGAGCACGTGGCGCAGCCAACCGGTGCGTCTATCCTCGTCATATACCCAAATCTTGAATTTCGGCAGCATTTCTCTTATATCGACGATGATTCTGTCGGCGGTCTCATCCTCCGTCATACAGGAATCAACGTTGACTATGCGGTGGGTACCGCTCTGATAAACGCCCGAAATCACCTTGCCGCCCCTTGTCCTGCCGAAGGCGGCCTGCACCTTGTTGCGGTAGTGCAGGGGATTTTCCATACCGATTATCTTATCGACCTTCCCGTATTTTTTCAGCAGAATTTCAGCCCTCGCCTGTTTCCATTTAAGCTGGCGGGGGTAAGTCATATTCTGAAGCTGACAGCCGCCGCATTTTGAGGCGAGCGGGCAGGCATCGGGATTAGTTCTGAGATTTGATTTAGTTGACATCGTTTAATCTTTTACCTCTCCGGGCCCGAAGCCGAGCGGCAGGAGCTCGTCAAGCGTTTTTGTTACATAATCGTCTTCGTCAACGGCGGTGATTATCTCAAAATCTCCGCCGCAGAATTCCTTCATAACCTGACGGCAGGCGCCGCAGGGATAAAAATATGTGTCGGGCTTATCGCCCTTTCCGCCCGCGACCGCGATTTTTAAAAAATCTCTTTTGCCCGCGCTCACCGCCTTAAAAAAAGCAGTGCGCTCGGCGCAGACCGTCAGGCCGAATGAGGCGTTTTCAACGTTGCAGCCCGTGAAGAGCTCACCGTCTGCGGTCAAAAGGGCGGCTCCGACCCTGCAGCCGGAGTAGGGGGAATATGAATCCCGGCGCGCCCCGAGGGCGGCGGATATAAGTTCTCTGTCTGTCATATAATCACATCACTTTATTTATGAAGCTGTTTCCGGGCAGGTCGTTTTCCGCTCCGAGATAATCGCAGACGCTTTTGCCGATATCGCTGAAGCCGCTCAGCGTGCCGAGATTCACTCCGCGGACTTTTTTGCCGCACACGAGAAGGGGGATATACTCCCTTGTGTGGTCGGTTGATTTTGTGAAGGCCGGGTCGCATCCGTGGTCGGCGGTGATAATCATAATGTCGTCTTCGCCGAGCAGCGGAAAGGCGCTGTCAAGCCAGGTGTCAAACTCCGTGAGAGCGGCGGCGTAGCCGTCAACGTCTCTCCTGTGGCCGTAGAGCATATCGAAATCGACAAGATTCACAAAGCAAAGGCCGCTGAAATCCTCTCTCATTATACCGAGAGTCTTTTCCATACCGTCTGTGTTGCCGCAGGTGGCAACACCGCGCGTTATGCCCTTTCCCGCGAATATATCGCCGATTTTTCCGACGGCGATGCTCTCGAGCCCGGCTCTCTTTATGAAATCAAGCATTGTGTCGCGCGGAGGCTCGAGAGAGAAATCGTGCCTCTCGGGTGTTCTCTCAAAGTCTTCCGCGCTGCTGCCCGTAAAGGGGCGCGCGATGACTCTGCCGACGCCGTATTTTCCCGTGAGGATTCTGCGGGCGATTCTGCAGTATTCATAAAGCTCCTCAAGAGGAACAACGCTCTTGTTTGCCGCAATCTGAAAAACGCTGTCGGCGGAGGTGTAAACGATGAGCTTGCCCGTTCTGAGATGCTCTTCGCCGTAGTCTCTGATAACCTGAGTGCCCGAATACGGCTTGTTGACAAGCGTACCGCGCCCCGTCTGCCTCTCAAATTCGCTTATGACCTCATCCGGGAAGCCGCCGGGGAATGTGGGCATCGGTTTATCGGATATGACGCCGGCTATCTCCCAGTGTCCCGTGGTGGTGTCCTTGCCCTTTGAGAGCTCGGCGATTCTGCCGAAGGCTCCTTCAGGAGAGGTAACGCCGGGAAGGCAGTCAACCGAGTCGATATTAAAAAGACCGAGCCGCGTAAAATTGCGGGGGATGAATTTATCGCTCGCCGAAACGGAGCGCAGGGTATTCGCGCCCTCGTCGCCGAAAAGGGCGGCGTCGGGCATCTCTCCGGCTCCGAAGCTGTCGAGCACAATAAGAAAAACTCGTTTATTCATAGTATCACTTCGCTTCAAGGTGAGGAAGATTCTCAAATTTCACTGCCGAGCCGAGAGCGAGCACCATCATCTGAGTGAAGGAATTCTGTCTCTGCTCCGCGTCGAGAGCGTCAAACGGCTCATAGCATAAATCGCTTATCGTGCAGATTGCGAGCGCTCTCTTGCCAAGACGAAGGGCCGTAAGATACAGCGCCGCCGCCTCCATTTCAACAGCGAGACAGCCCGCTTTTGCCCAGCCGAGGGCGGAGCGGGTATCGTCATAGAAGGTGTCGGAGGAATAGAGCGAGCCGATTTTAAGGGGAATCCCCGATTCGGCGGCCGTTTTTTCGGTGAGCGAAAGCAGGTCATAGCTGCAGACCGCGGCGATGTCCCCGTCGAGCCCGTACTGTCTGCCGAAGGATGAATTTGTGCAGGCGCCGATGCCCGCGACAATATCGCGCAGACCGCATCCGGGCGAAATCGAGCCCGCCGAGCCGATGCGGATAATATTCTGAACATCAAACATTTTAAACAGCTCATAGCTGTAGATTCCCATCGAGGGCATACCCATACCGCTCGCCATCACCGAGACCTTTACTCCATTGTAATAACCGGTATATCCGTTGACGCCTCTGACATTATTCACGAGGACGGGGTTTTCGAGGAAATTCTACGCGATGAATTTTGAGCGCAGAGGGTCGCCCGGAATCAGCACGGTTTTGCCGAAGCCCGCGCCGTCAAGTATATTTATATGAGGGGTTTTCGGGAATGTCATATAATCACCTCAGTTGTTTTCGAGCTGTTTTGCGATTTTCACAATTCTGCTTGTGCCGAGACGGGAGGCGCCGAGGTTTATGAATTTCTCCGCGTCCTCAAGCGAGGATATACCGCCCGCCGCCTTGATTTTAACATGAGGAGCGACATGCTCAGCAAAGAGCTCTATATCCTCAAAGGTTGCCCCGCCCGTTGAGAAGCCGGTCGAGGTCTTGATATAGTCCGCGCCGGATTCAGAGACGATTGAGCACATTCTGATTTTTTCCTCGCGCGTGAGAAGGCAGGTCTCGATAATCACCTTGAGGAGTCTGCCCTCGCAGTGCGCCTTGACGGCCTTTATCTCATCGAGCACGAAGCTGTAATCCTTATCTTTCAGCGCGCCGATATTGATTACCATATCGATTTCATCCGCGCCGTTTCTGACGGCGTCGTTTGCCTCGAAGCATTTCGCCGCCGTTGTGTCGTAGCCGTTAGGGAAGCCGATAACCGTGCATATCGCGAGCTTATCCCCGACATATTCCTTCGCCCTTCCGACAAACGAGGCGGGGATGCATACGCTCGCGGTGCCGTATTTTATTCCGTCGTCACAGATTTGTTTTATCTCGTCCCACGTAGCGGCGGGGGAGAGGAGAGTGTGATCGCATTTTGAGAGTATCTCTTTTAATTCCATTTATATCAGCTCCTGTCGGATTTATTTCTTTTCTGTCAGTTCACGGCTTAAAGCTATCAGGTCTTTGATTTCGTTTTCGCCTGCGTTTCCGCCGAGCAAAACCGTAAGCCAGCTGTTTTTATTCATATGATAGCCGGGGAGATATGAGCTCCTGTCTTTGATGAGCGAGCCGATGAGAACAGGGTCGCATTTGACATTGAGTATATCCTCTCTGCCTTCGCCGTCAAGACCGAGCTTGTCGCGCCCGACATCCATAAGCACCGCGAACCACTTGCCGCCCGCGGGATTTCTGAAAACTATATAGTCGGGGAATGTCATCCACAGATGCTCTCCGTCAACATTGAATTCTTCTTTTATAAAATCGATTACGCTTTGTCTTTTCATACCGTGAAACTCAGTCTGATTTCTTTTGAAGTTTTCGCGTAGGCGTTCATCGCCCTGATATAAGCGGTGTATTTACGCCCGGGCTTCAGAGCGCCGAGATTGACATCATATCTGTCTTCTTCGGCGGGATACATATATTTGCCCGAAAAGCTGAAGCCTTTGAGGGGCAGGAGCCCCGCGAAAAGAGACACCTTGTAGCTCTCGGTGACGAAGCGGTCCTTCGCGCCCGTGAAGGTCAGCACGCTCTCGCCCTTTTCGTTTTTGCTCACGGATATTTGAGTATCACCGGGGAAGGCGGGCTTCGGGTCTCTCTTTTTCATCCTTGAGAA
>CACZTQ010000087.1 GCA_902784155.1 Oscillospiraceae bacterium | reverse complement strand
GCGGGCTACGATTATCTGGACGTGATCCACGACAGAGTGAAGACCGAAGAAGAGGAGTATTGGCAGTTCTACGGCTTCTACAAGGCGTTTTCCTCCGTGGCGACCGGGCTCGGGATGACCGACGCCGTCTGCCGCGCTCTCGCCTGGGATCACACCTACAACGACGGAAAGTTCATTTTCTACGACGACGTGAAGCCCGCGCTGTCAAAGCTGGCTGCGGAGTACCGCCTGGGAGTGCTCAGCGATACCTGGCCCAGCCTCGACAGGATATACGCCCACTACGGGATCCGCGACAGGTTCGAGGTCTTCGTCCTGTCCTGCGACGTGGGAGTCTTCAAGCCCGATCCGAAGATCTACCGGGCGCTGATCGACGGCTTCGGGATCAGCCCGGAAAAGATACTCTTCGTGGACGACGTGGTCAATAATCTCGACGGCGCAAGAGCCTGCGGGATCTCGACGCTTCAGATCCTGCGCCGGGATTTTCCCACCGGGGATCATCCCGCCGTCCGGGATCTGGCGGGAGTCATCCGATATCTTGAAAGCGAAAGGAGATAACCATTTTGGAAAACATAGATAACACCGCCGGCAACTTCCTCCACGAAATAATCGAGGAGGACCTGAGAGAGGGCAGGGTAAAGAAGGTCCATACCCGTTTCCCGCCCGAACCCAACGGCTATCTGCACATAGGCAGCGCCAAGGCGATATACATCAACGCCATGACCGCGAAAAAGTACGGCGGTCTGTTCAATCTGCGCTACGACGACACCAATCCCGACAAAGAGGATGACGAGTACGTAAAGAGCATCTACGAAGACCTTCTGTGGCTGGGCGCCGAGCCCAACGGCGGAGTTTATTACGGCTCCGACTACTTCGACAAGTGCTATGAATTCGCCGTCCAGCTCATAAAGCAGGGGGACGCCTACGTCTGCGATCTCGACGCGGATCAGATGAGAGAATACAGAGGCACCCTCACCGAGCCCGGCAAAAACAGCCCCTACAGAGACCGCTCCGTTGAGGAGAATCTCGACCTCTTTGAGAGGATGACAAAGGGCGAATTCAAAGACGGCGAAAAGACGCTGAGGGCAAAAATCGATATGTCCTCGCCCAATATAAATATGCGCGACCCCGTTATCTACAGAATCGCTCACGTCAGCCACCACCAGACGGGCGATAAATGGTGCGTCTATCCCATGTATGATTTTGCCCATCCTCTTTCGGATGCGCGCGAGGGAGTAACCTATTCGCTCTGCTCGCTTGAATTTGAGAATCACAGGCCTCTCTATGACTGGTTCATCAATGAAATCGGCTTTGAGGAGCCGCCCAGACAGATAGAGTTTGCCCGCCTCAACATAAACTACTGCGTCACCAGCAAGAGAAAATGCCTTGAGCTTGTGCAGAAGGGCGTCGTTGACGGCTGGGATGACCCGCGTATGGTAACTCTCTGCGGTATGAGAAGAAGGGGCTACCCCGCGCAGGCGGTCATAGATTTCATAAAGAGAGTCGGCGTTTCGAAGGCATACAGCGTGGTCGATTACGGCCTGCTCGAGGCCTGCGTGAGAGACAATCTCAACGCGAATGCCCCCAGGGCAATGGCTGTGCTGAATCCTCTCAAGGTTATAATCGACAATTATCCCGACGGCGTGACCGAGGATATTGAGGTCGAGAATAACCCCGACAAGCCCGAGCTCGGAACAAGAAAAGTGAAATTCTCAAAAGAGATTTATGTCGAGAGAGAGGACTTTATGGCGGAGCCCGTCAAGAAATATTTCCGCCTCTATCCCGGCAACGAGGTCAGGCTCAAGAGCGCATATTATGTCACCTGCAATTCATACGAAACAGATGAAAACGGAGAAGTCACCTGCCTTCACTGCACCTATGACCCCGCCACAAAGGGCGGAGACTCTCCCGACGGCAGGAAGGTCAAGGGCACCCTTCACTGGGTCAGCGCCGCGGACTGCGTCCCCTGCGAGATAAGGCTCTATGACAGGCTCTTCAAAACAGAGAATCCCGGCTCAGGTGAGGGCGCGGATTTCCTTGACGACCTCAACCCCGATTCGCTCAGGATTCTCAGCGGCTGTCTCGCCGAGGGAAGCCTTGCCGGCGCTCAGCCGGGAGACACCTTCCAGTTTATGAGGCAGGGGTATTTCTGCGCTGACAAAACGTCCGCCCCCGGCAGACTCGTATTCAACAGGACCGTCGATCTCAAATCGTCGTGGAAATAATTCGAAACGAGGCGAAAAAATATGAAAATCGTATATCGGGCAGTTAACATTATTCTCGCAATTCTGATAATCCTCTCCGCAGTGTTTGTGAATTTCATTGAGGTCAGGATTGAGACAACATCATCTCTCGCCGAAATATTCAAGACCTTCTCAAAAGACGCGGCGGAGGGAGCGGCTCTCTATGAGGATTTCTCCGTCAAGCGTATGGTTGACGTGGCAACGGGCAAGGATGACCTTTCGGTAATGTTCAGAGACGGAGGGCCGATTCTCTGGCCGGAGGAATTCAAGCCTCTCAACGCCCGTCTCATCACGGTGGGAGTCTGCTTTGCGCTGATTGTGCTGATTGCCGTTTTTATACTGGTATTCTCGATTATCTCAAAAAAGAGCCTGCCTGTATTCATAGCGGGTTTCTTCGGCATAGCCGCGGATATAGTTATGATGGTCTGTTTCCGCTCCGTGTCAAACGATGTGTATGATAAGAAGGTCGATATGTTCAACTTCCTGGTTGACAGAATCTTCGGAACGGGAATACTCGTGAATCTTGTCGGCTCTCTCGCGAGCGGCGCTTTCAAAATCGTCCTCGCGCTCAACGGAGTTCAGAACGCTTTCCTCTTCCTGATGATGGCCGTCATTCTCTGGGCCGCGATATTCTTCCTCGTTGACCTCGGCGACCCCAAGGCGGCCGAGATGAGGAAGGCCGAAAAAGAGCTGAAGGCAAAGAAAAAGGCCGAAAAGGCCGCGAAAAAATCCGCGAAAAAAGAAGCCGGAAGCGAAAGCCCGGCGGGCGAGCAGGGAGCATAAAATGAAAACTGTTTCATTTGCGAATATAAAACCGGGCGGATTCTGGGGAGACCGTATTGAATTGAACAGGACCTCCACCATCCCCTCGGTGTATGACAGATTTACGGAAACCGGCAGATTCAGGTCCTTCAGATGCGACTGGAAGGAAGGTATGCCCGACAAGCCTCATTTCTTCTGGGACAGCGACATAGCCAAGTGGATTGAGGCGGCCGCGTATTCGATAGAGCTGCATCCCGACCCGCGTCTCGAAGAGATAATCGACGGGGTTGTTGACCTGATTGAAAAAAACCAGCAGGAAGACGGCTACTTCAACGTCTATTTCACGGTTGTTGACCCGGAGAACGCCCGCTTCAAGGTCAGGGATTGGCACGAGCTCTACTGCGCCGGACATCTGCTTGAGGCGGCTATCGCTTATTACAAAGCGACCGGCAAAGAAAAATTCCTGAATCTCATGCGGCGCTACCTCGAGCTTATCGAAAGAGTTTTCGCCGTCGAGCACAGCGCCGAATTCGATACCCCCGGCCACGAGGAGATAGAGCTCGCTCTCATAAAGCTCTATGACCTCACGGGAGAAGAGAGGTATCTGAAGCTCTGCTCATATTTCATTGAGACCAGGGGAACAAGCGAAAAAGACAAGAATATTCCGAGCTGGGCAAAGCCCGAATATTATCAGTCCGATGTGCCGGTCAGGGAATTCACCGCGGCCGAAGGGCACTCCGTCAGGGCGCTCTATCTCTACTGCGGTATCGCGGACCTCGCCGCGAGGACGGGTGACGAATCGCTTATGAATGTCTGCAGGCGGATGTTTGACGACATCGCGGGCAGGCAGATGTATGTGACCGGCGGAGTCGGAGCGGGGCCTTCGGGCGAGAGATTCACCGAGGGCTATGTGCTGCCGAATGACCTCGCCTATGCCGAAACCTGCGCCTCAATCGCGCTCGCTCTCTTCGCGAGGCGTATGAGCGCAATCGAGCCCGATTCAAAATACGCCGACGTTGCCGAGACCGCAATGTATAACGGCTCTCTCTCGGGTGTTTCTCTTGACGGAAAGTCGTTTTTCTATATGAATCCCCTCGAAATAAACCTCGAGAGACGCAGAGTCTATGAGGAATATTATACATTTGACAAAACATACAAGCCCATAACTCAGAGGGTCGAGGTTTTCGACTGCTCCTGCTGCCCTCCGAATGTCGCGAGATTCATCGCGTCGATAGGGGATTTCCTCTATTCTTATGATGACGATACGGTATATATTCACCACTTTATGAGAAGCGAGGCGGAGTTTGACGGCGTTTCGATAATTCAGCAGACCGAGTACCCCAACGAGGGCGAGGTCAGGATTACCGTGCGCGGTATGAAAGGCAAAAAGCTCGCGGTCAGAATCCCCGGCTGGTGCGGCTTCGTTTCCCTCGGCGGAGAGAAGCTCAACGCTCCCGTGAAGCGCGGCTACGCATTCGTCGATGTTTCGCAGGATGAGGAAACATTCGACTTCTGGTTTGAGATGAAGCCGCAGTTCATTTCCTGCAACCCCGCCGTGGAATTCAATCTCGACAGGGTCTGCCTTCGCAGAGGGCCTCTCGTTTACTGCGCCGAGTCCGTGCTCAACGGTGGAGTCAATCTCAATAATATCCTGCTTGATATTTCGGGCAGAGTGGGGCTTGAATTCTGTGAGGAGACGGGCACTTACGCCGCTCTCGCCGACGCCTTTGAGGAGCTCCCGCGCGATGAGCTCTATTTCGGCTGCGAAGATATAAAAGTCAAAAAGACAAAGATAAAGATGCTTCCGTATTTTGCCTTTGCCAATCACGGCGAGAGCGATATGGAGGTCTGGATGAGAAAGGGAAAGGGAAATGCTTAAAATATCAACCTCGGGCAGGAAATTCGTTGACTCCGCCGGCAGGCAGAGGATTTTCAACGGTGTGAATCTCTGCGACAAGGGCTATCACGACAAAGAGCTCAATAAGAGAATTTACAAGCCCGATGAGTATTTCAGCGAGGAGCTTATCAAAACCCTCGCGGATGACGGCTTCAACATAGTCCGCCTCGGTCTTACCTGGGACGCGGTTGAGCCGCAGCCCGAAAAGTATAACGAGGAGTATCTCGCTGAAATCCGCGCCGTAGCGGACCGCTGCGCGAAATACGGCATTTACTTTTATCTCGATATGCACCAGGATTTATATACGGGCGGCAACGGCCTCGCAGGAGACGGAGCTCCCGAATGGGCCTGCCTGACGGGCGGAGCGAAATTCAAACCGGCGAAATTCGTCTGGGCAGAGGGATATTTCTGGGGCAGGGCTGTCCACAGGGCGTTTGACGCCTTCTGGGAAAACAAGACCTATAAGGGCATCCCGCTTCAGACCTATTACTGCAATATGTGGAAGCACGTGGCGGAGGAATTCAAAGACCATCCCGCTCTTTTCGGCTTTGACCTGCTCAACGAGCCCTTCCCCGGGACTGACGGCGGCAGGGTATTCCGCAAGCTGATTGCGGGAGTCGTAAAGACCGTTCTGACCGACAAAAGATGCAAGCTTTCATTCTTCGCGAAGCAGATTTTCTCGGGCAATGTCATCAGATGCCTTGAGCCGTTTGCGGATTATTCGCTTTTCAGGAAGGCGACCTGCGGAGCGGACGGCATTATTCATAAATTCGATACGGGCAGATATTCCGACTTCCTCAACCGCACCGCATCCGCAGTGCGTCAGGTAACCGACAACGGGATAATAATGATGGAAAACAGTTATTACTCGAATCTCGGAATACCTTATTCCACGCCCGCCGTATCCATAATAAAGGACGGCAAATCCGCCCCGCAGAGAGAAGAAAAGCTCTGCTTTGCTCCCCACGCCTACGACCTTATGGTTGACACGCCCGAATACAAATACGCCTCAAACACCAGAGTCGGCGGCATTTTTGACGAGCACAGGCGCTCGCAGGAGAGGCTCGATGTTCCTCTTCTCGTCGGTGAATGGGGCGGCCAGAGCGAGGGCACGGAGTGGCTCGACCATATCGAGTATCTGCTCGATAAATTCGATTCATATCAGTGGGGACAGACCTACTGGGCCTACTATGACGGGTTGCTTGAGAATCCGATTATGCGCGATCTCGTCAGAACGGCTCCCGTCGCCGTCACCGGCGATATAGAGTCATATTCGTATGACCGCGAAAACCGCGTATTCACCCTCGCCTATAATCAGGATAAAGAGTATGACGGGCCGACCGAGATTTATCTTCACGCGCAGCCCGAGAGCGTTACGGTTGACGAGGGCGACGCCGGGTTTGAAACCGACGGGCATATTCTTAAAATCACAACAGCTCCCGGCGCCCACAGGGTGACGGTGAAATTCCCCGCAACTGAGGCGGAATAATCATTTCAAGGAGGCGCCGAGCCGTGAAAAACAGCGAAATCAATATAAGGGACCCGTTTGTCCTGCCCGAAAACGGAGTATATTATATGTACGGCACGAGAGCGAATAATTTCGGCAGGAAGGTAAAGGGATTCGACGTTTATGTTTCAACCGACCTCGAAAACTGGAGCGGGCCGAAGGAATGCTTCAGCTCAACCGCCTGCGGGCTTGACCGCGAGGTAAACTGGGCGCCCGAGGTCCATAAATACGGCGGAGCTTATTATATGTTTGCCACCTTCACGCGCGAGACGGGCCTTCGCGGCACTTATATTCTCAGAGCCGATTCGCCCGAGGGGCCGTTTGCCCCGCACAGCGACGGGGCGGTCACTCCCGTTGAGTGGGAGTGCCTCGACGGGACTCTGTATATTGAGGACGGAGTGCCTTATATGGTATTCTGCCACGAGCATACACAGATTATCGATGGCACTGTCTGCTACATGCCGCTCACGCCCGACCTTAAAAGGGCGGCGGGTGAGCCCGTATATCTTTTCAGCGGCTCCGACCCGTTTTATGTTGAAAAACTGCCGGAGGGCGAGCACTATGTAACGGACGGCCCGTTTATGTATAAGACTTCTCAGGGCGCTCTGCTCATGCTCTGGTCCACCATACTCGGCGGCAGATACGCCGAGTGCCTTGTGAGATTCGGCGGCGGAAGCATAAAGGGCAGCTTTGAGCACCTCGCTCCGATAATCGATGATGACGGAGGTCACGGAATGATTTTCAGGGGCTCCGATTCCCTGTATCTGACCTGGCATTCTCCCAACCGCACCGGTTTTGAGCGCCCGGTATTCAGAAAAATCGCCGAGGCAGACGGCTCGATTAAGCTTATCTGAAATAATAAAAATACAGTCCGCAGTTTTACGCTGCGGACTGTTTGCTATTCTTTGTTTTTAAGAGCGAGAGCGCGGAGCGTTTCGCCCGTAACGCGATAGACCGTCCAGTCATCCATAGGCACCGCTCCGAGCGAGAGATAAAAGTCTGTCGCCGGCTTATTCCATTTGAGGCAGGACCATTCGAGACGGCCGCAGCCCTCCTCCCGCGCGATTAAGGCGAGCTTTGCGAGCAGCGCCTTCCCGTATCCGCGCGAGCGGTATTCCGGCAATACAAACAGGTCTTCGAGATAAATGCCCGCGCGCCCGAGGAAGGTCGAGAAATTATGAAAATACAGGGCGAATCCTACCTCTTTGCCGCCGTCGAGCGCAAAGATAACCCGCGCGGTTTTCCTGATAAAAATCCACTCCCTGAGAAGAGATTCGTCGGCGACAACCTCGTCCGCCATTTTCTCATACTCCGCCAGCCGTCTTATGAAATCAAGAATCAGAGCGCAGTCGGTTTCTTCCGCGAATCTGAATGAAATGTTTTCCTCTCTCATAAAAATCTCCCCGTATTTTGTTTTTATTACATTTAAAAAGCAAACGAAAAGCCTGCCGCAAGGCAGGCCTTTTATCATAATAATCCCAGTTCTTTAAGCTGAGCGAGAGTGCTTTCGGGATCGGTGTGCAGTATTCCCGTGCCTCCCGACTCACGCCATTCGATAATGGTTTTTTCGAGGTCGTCTATGAGGACGCTGCCCTTGCCCGCGACGAAATTCTTTTTTTCCGCCTTGAAGACGGTGTTGACTTTTACGGTTTCGGAAAGAATCCTGCGCACCCATTCGGTCTTATCCTCGGCGGAGTGTTTTATACCGCGTCTTGCCTTGGGTATTCCCGTGAGGATTTCGCATTTTTCACCGTATTTACCGTAGATGAGGTCAAACAGCTCCTTCGCGCCCGGCAACGGCTCAAGCTTCGAATAGAAGTGGTCGATTTTTTTGATTTCCGCCCACATCAGCTCGTCTCTTGCCGGGTCCTCATCCTGAGTTTTTTCGGCCTCGAAACCGCACAGCTCTCGGACTCCTCTCTCGAAATCCGCGAGTACGCCGTCCATATCAAGATAGATTTTATCAAGTTCAACCTTTTTTCTCATCGTCCTTGACAATTCCCGCTTTACGGGCAAACTCCTCTTCCTCTTTGGCTGCCTTCTCGGCCGCTTTTTTGTTCATTTCGGCAAGTCTCGCGGCCTCTTTTTCGGCGAGAATCTTATCCATTTTGGCGTGGATTTCATCCATCGAGACGCCGTCGGCTATCATCTGCTCATATTCCTCATAGGGGATGCCGCCGATATAGCACTGCTTGTATTTAACAGGAGGCTTTTTGATTGCTATGATTATGTTTATCGCAAGCAGGGCAAGAAGAGCGGCGAGATAGACAAACGCGCCGAATTTAACCGAGCCGCTGAAAAACTCGGGGAATACCGAATTTATTCCGGAGGAGAAGCGGGTGAAGAATACCAGCGAAACAGCCGCCGCCGCGATTGCGATGCAGTTGTTGCAGATGTTGCGGATATTGCCCAGCTTACCGTTTGCGGCAACGAGGGCGACAAGGCTGATGACAACCATCGCCAGCGAAATCAGAATTGAAAACAGAGAGACGGCGTAACCCGTGAAGCCCGCTCCGACAAGCTTTGAGCCGGCCATTTTAAACAGGTTGTCAAAATTCATCGACGACACCGTGTTTACAAGGGTGACCGCGTTGATTGAAGTCGTCTTTTGCTCAATAAACGGCCCGCTGTAGGTTACGCTCGCAAGAGGCAGCATAAGCGTCGCAATGGGCAGAATCGAAAGAGCAAGACGGACTGCGGCGA
The DNA here is from genome assembly GCA_902784155.1 of Oscillospiraceae bacterium. Lineage (GTDB taxonomy): Bacteria > Bacillota > Clostridia > Oscillospirales > Acutalibacteraceae > CAG-177. Next base: position 3,368 of record CACZTQ010000087.1, on the reverse strand, counting down.
GCTTTGAACCGACAAACGACGCCTTGAGGCGGTCGATTTTTTTCTGAACCCTGACGTGGTCGAGCTCAGCTATATCCGCCTCCTCCTGGAGACGCTCATCCATATTGTAATAGACTAAATTTACTCCGCATTTGGGGCAGTTCGGTTTCCAATCCGTGAGTTTCAGTTTATGACCGCAGTTCGGACACGTTGCCATATAATCATCTGCCTTCAATTAAAATTCAGTATCGTTTATTATATCATAGATATATATTCTATACAACGAAAATAATGCACAAAAAGGGTAATAACAAATCGACAGATTGACGAATCAGACGGGCGTGATTCTGAGAATTCCGCTTTTGACATCAGAATCAAAAGTGAATTCAAGAGCGCCTTCGGTCCGCCTTACAAATGAGACGGGCTCCGCGCGGCCTTCCGTTTCAAGCTCCGCTTTGTATTCCCTGCCCGCCGCGAGAGTCACGATAAGGGAGTATTTTTCGTTCCCGCCGTAATATCTGAATTTTATCACGGCGCCGTTTCCCGTATTCTTCTGGTAATCGGTCCAGATATCATAGCCGGTGGTGACCGATCCGGGCTTATAGTAGGCATTTGCCCACACGCAGACAGGAGCCGAGAGGCCTCCGAAATTATGGAACCAGCCGCCGCGCCTCGTCTTTATTCCGAAGCATTCGTAGGTGTTGTAGCTGAAGTCAGTTTCCGCTTTCCACATTTCAAGGGCGCGGTCCGCGATTTCAAAGGCGAAATCCGTTTCGCCCAGGTCCAGCATCGTCTTCCAGAAAAAGTACTGGTGGCTCATCCATACGTTGCCGTTCCAGTATCCGTCATCCTTGTAGTAGGAGGCGCTCATATCGACGGCGCTGAGCCCCGCGTCGCTCCACAGCTCCTGCGGATTTTTAAGGTGAGCGAGCAGGCGCCCGCGTCTCTCTCCCGTTACGGCTCCCGCAAACAGCGGATAGACGCCGTCAAATCCCTTGTTGCTGTTTTCCCCGTCCGGGGTGCGCATGATATAAGGCTTTGAGGGGTCTTTGTCATACATCGTGTAGCCGAAGTATCCCGATTCCTCATCCCAGGCGAGAGTGTTGAGAGCCGTGACCGATTCCTCAATGTCGCGGTCGTACTGAGCAATATCGTCATCCTTCCCGAGGAAGACGGCGACTGCGCGGAGTATTTTGCCCGCCCTGATTATATGCGAGGTCGGAAGGCACGGGCACGAATACGCCTCGGCCCTGTTTTCAATCATCGCCGACTGCGCGGGGTAGTCATCCATACCCGAGCAGGAATACCAGTAGTCATAGACGGTCAGCAGACCGTTTCCGAATTTTCCGCAGGTGGAGGAGCCCGATCTTCCGCGCAGGAAATTGTAGTATCTGCGCATTTTGGGGTAGAGCGAATCGAGTGAATGCTTGTCTTCGGTGCGCTTGAGGAGCTCATAGTATTCCTCAAACTGCGTGGGCACGAGCGAGCCGTGAAGCAGGAAGTCGAAATCCCTGTTGTCATCCTCGCTCAGATAGGTCTCAAGCGCGTATCTGCACAGGTCGTTTGAGAATTCAAGCAGACCCGTTCCGATAAGGCCGCTGTCCCAGGTATAGAAGGAATCCCAGCGCTTGCCGGGGGTGTGATGGACCACATTTTTATCTCTTAGAAAAACGGGGTAAACCGTGTTTGTCAGCAGAGTCGCGCGCAGAATCCCCGTGCTCAGCTCATACCGCTCGCCGTCTCCGTTATAGTGCGGAGCTCCCGATTTCGCTTTAGCCGCGAGATAGATTCTTTCATATTCTTCGTCTGTCAGCGGCTCAAAATCTCCCTGTGAAATCACGGCGTATTCCGCCCTGGACGAGTGGGGAGCGATAAAGATTGACTTTATATTGATATTGTGAAAATACCCTTCGTCGCTCAGCTTCTCTTTAAAAGAGCGCGAGAATGTCTCCCTGAGGCGGTCATAGGTGACGTCGCCGTTTGACAGGCGGTTTATGAGCGCGTCCTCGAGGCATCCGCTCTCGAGCTTTCTCTGACGGGTGTTTTCGTTGTTTGTGAGAATACCGAAGCGGCAACCCTCATAGCCGTAATCGAGCGAGGTGAATGTTCCTCTGCCGCAGGGCTTTGTTTCGGCTTTCGGGATATAATTGTATTTTTCTCTTCCGGCCGATACGGAGCCTTCAAAATCCGTGAGCGCAAGGAAATCAAGCTCAACTCCCGCTCCGCCGAGCGAGACGAGATTGATTTCTCCGTTGCCGTCATAATTGAAATAAGCGATTCTCAGCTCGTCCGAATGAGGCAGGGCAATCTCTCTGCCGTTGAGCTCAAACAGCGCGTCGCCGGGCGTTACCGTCCTGTATCTTATAGCGAGGACCGTCAGCGCGCCCGTTCTGTCGCCCGCAGAGTAGCTCACGTGGTCTCCCTTTTCGCATCCGAAGGGTCTGAAGCCGTAAAACTCCGTGTGTGAGTGGTCGCATCTGTCGCCGAGGCCCGAGCAGAGATAGAAATTCTCATCCCTGAACATTCCCTTTTTCATTCCGTCGGGGTTTTCGGTATCCCACGGTCTCGGCTTCGCGTAGCTGTAGGCGGTATAGTCGTTGGCATTGATTATGACCGCGCCTTCGGGAGCGTTTACCGTCACATAGCCGTAAAACGGAAATTCCAGTGAGGCAAAGATATTCAGCAGCAGATTCTGGTGAAGAGAGGTGTTGTTGACATATCCGCACCGCATCAGGTAAGCGTTGTCGTTTATCTTTGAAAACGAGACGTCCGCATAGACGGAATCCTTCCAGAGAAGCTCGTATCTGTATGAGTAGTAGGAATAATCCTCCGCGCACTCCCACAGATGATAATCCGAGGGGACGGTCACGTTGGGAACGGCGACGGAGCTGTTCCATATAGTAGGATGCACGGTGATATCGAATCTTGCGCCCGCGTCCGCCAGCGAAGGTATGATTTTTGAGAGGCCCATATATTTCTTTGAATAGGGGCCCCAGAGTGGCATGAAATTATCAATGAAAGGCATATATTCACCTCGTCTGAAGGATTAAAGATTCTCTCAGGCGTAAACAATAAGGGCGATGATATCGACCGTCTCATCCGTGTGGTTTGCGATTGAGTGGCCCGTTTCCGCCGGGCAGATAAGCACGTCTCCCGGCTTTGCCTCGACGGTTGTGCCGCCGTCATTATAGGTGGGGCATCCTCTCTCGACAACGAATAATTCGCTGTCGCCCTCGTGAATGTGCTCTCCGATTGAGCAGCCCGGCTCAAGCGTGATTCTCGCGAAGAAGCGCCCCTTGCCGAGGAGCTCTTCCTTGCCGCAGAAATGCGTGACTTTAACGGTCCCGTCACCGCCGCGCATATTGACTCTGTTTTCGGTTACGCAGTTT
>CACZTQ010000086.1 GCA_902784155.1 Oscillospiraceae bacterium | reverse complement strand
TGACCAGACAGCTCGGCGCTGCTCTTCAGCAGGATGAGCGCTATTTCGCGTTCAAAGAGGCTCAGAAGGCAAATGAGGCGGATGCCGCTCTCAATGACCTTATCGGAAAGCTTCAGCTCTGCCAGCTTCAGTTCCAGCAGGAAGCGTCCAAGGAAGACAAGGACGAGGCGAAGCTCAGACAGATTGACGAGGAATACGGCCGTATTTACGGCGAAATTATGGCGAGCGAGAATATGAAGGCCTATGACGCGGCGGTCAAGGAAGTTGACAAGCTCATGAAATACATCAACGGAATTCTCACTCTCTGCATCCAGGGCGAGGACCCTGCGACCTGCGAGCCTCACATTCACGAGCACGACTGCAGCTGCGGCTGCGACGGCTGTGACGGCTGCGACTGATAACTGACTAAATGATTTAAGAGGCGGTTCCTATGGCTGAATATACCCCTATGATGAAACAGTATTTCGAAATCAAGAAGCAGTATCCCGATACTGTTCTTATGTTTCGTCTGGGCGATTTTTATGAAATGTTTTTTGAGGATGCGAAGACTGCGTCTGCCGAGCTTGAGCTTGTGCTCACGGGCAGGGACTGCGGTCAGGATGAACGCGCTCCCATGTGCGGAATCCCGTATCACGCTGCGGATTCATATATCGCGAGGCTTGTATCCAAAGGGTACAAGGTTGCCGTATGCGAGCAGCTTGAAGACCCCGCTCTTGCCAAAGGAATCGTCAAAAGAAATGTTACAAGAGTCCTGACTCCCGGTACGGTTATCGAGAGCAGTATGCTCGACGAGGGAAGAAACAATTACCTCGGCTGTATCTGCGCTCACCGGGATTCTGTCGGGCTCTGCTTTGCGGATGTTTCGACCGGAGCGTTTTATGTTACCGCCTTGTCGGGTAAGGATGTTACCTCTCAGGTTATCAACGAGCTCGGCAGATTCACTCCCAGAGAAGTGATTATCAATCAGGCGGCGTTATCGCTTGAAGATGTCTGCAGTTATATCAAAAACAGGCTTGACCGGGCCGTCTGCGAGCTGCTCGACGACGATAAATTCGAGCTGCAGTTTGCCCGCGAATCGCTGGAAAATCAGTTCGGGGTATCATCAGCGGAAGAATTGATTCCCTCTGATTCACCCTGCGCCGTGTGCGCGGCGGGGGCAACGCTCGATTATCTGAGAAGCGTTCAGAAGGGTGAACTTCGCAACATTACAAATCTTGATTATTACGGCGAAAACAGCTTTATGCATCTCGATGTTTCCGCCAGGAGAAATCTCGAGATAACCGAGACCCTGCGCTCGCGAGAAAAGAAGGGCTCGCTGCTCTGGGTTCTTGACAAGACAAAAACCTCAATGGGAAAGAGAAAGCTCCGTTCCTGGATTGAGCAGCCGCTTGTCAATATCGGCGGCATCACAAAGAGGCATAACGCCGTCAAGGAGCTTACTCAGACTCTCTCGCTTTGTGACGATATAAGAGAGACACTCGACGGATGCCAGGACCTCGAGAGGCAGATAACAAGGATCACATCGGGCAATTCAAACGCCAAGGAGCTTAACGCTCTCGCTTACACTTTAAGGCGTATGCCCGCGATAAAGAATATTCTCTCGTCCTGCTCCTGTCAGATGTTGAGAGGGATAAACGATGAAATTTATCCTCTCGAGGAGCTCGCCGACCTTATTGAGAGAGCGATTACGGATGACCCGCCTTTCCAGATTACCGAGGGCGGTATGATAAGAGAGGGCTTCAATGCCGATCTTGACGAGCTTCACGATATTCTCAAAAACGGCAAGGGCTATCTCGCGGATATTCAGATGCGCGAGCAGGAGAGAACAGGCATCAAGAAGCTGAAAATCGGTTACAACAGAGTATTCGGCTACTATATCGAGGTTTCAAACTCCTTCAAGGAGCTTGTGCCCGATGACTATATAAGAAAGCAGACGCTTGTCAACTGCGAAAGATTCATTACCCAGGAGCTCAAGGAGCTCGAGGCCAAGGTCCTCAGCGCGCAGGAGAGAATAGTCCGCCTTGAGAGAGAAATCTTTGAATCCGTCAGGAGCAAGGCGGCTGATAAGCTTCCCGAGATTCAGAAGACGGCGAACGCCGTTTCGGAGCTTGACGCGCTGTGTTCTTTCTGCACGGTCGCAACAGAGAATCATTATGTCTGCCCGCAGATGAACGCGGGTACCGAAATCAAAATCACGGACGGCCGTCACCCGGTTGTCGAAAAAATGAGCGACGCACCGTTCGTCCCGAATGATACAATACTTGACGGTGACAGTAACCGCTGCGCCATTATTACAGGACCGAATATGGCCGGTAAGTCAACATATATGAGGCAGGTAGCTCTTATCTGCGTTATGGCTCAGGCGGGCTCGTTTGTACCCGCATCGGCCGCCGACTTATGTATCGTTGACGGAGTGTTTACCAGAATAGGCGCCTCGGACGATCTGGCTTACGGCTCGTCAACCTTTATGGTTGAGATGAACGAGGTCGCCGAGATACTCAGGACAGCGACAAAAAAGAGCCTGATAATTTTTGATGAAATCGGCAGAGGCACTTCCACCTTTGACGGAATGAGTATAGCAAGGGCGGTTCTTGAATACGCCGCCGATAAAAGGAAGCTCGGCGCCAAAACCCTGTTTGCCACGCATTATCACGAGCTCACGGAGCTTGAGAACGAGGTCTCCGGAGTCAACAATTACAATATCAGCGTCAAAAAGCGGGGAGACAATATCACGTTCCTGCGCCGTATTGTGCGCGGATGCGCCGACGGAAGCTACGGCATTGAAGTTGCCAAGCTTGCGGGCGTGCCCGACTCGGTAGTCGAGAGAGCCAAGGTTGTTCTCAAAGAAATCACCGAGGCGAGCGGCAGACCGATAGTATTTGAAAACAAACAGGATGACTCCGATAATCAGATTGTTTTCGGAGCATCCGATAACAGCAGGATAATCGAAAAGCTCAGAGGTATTGACATCAATACCCTTACCCCGATAGAATCAATGCAGATTCTCTATGAGCTTATTTCCATGGCCGATTGATTACTTACTGAAAGGAGTTCTTTATGGGCGAAATCAGAGTTATGCCGAAACAGCTGGCTGAGCTTATTGCTGCCGGCGAGGTCGTGGAGCGCCCGGCATCGATTGCCAAGGAGCTTCTTGAAAACTCTGTCGATTCGGGAGCCGATACGATTACTCTCGAAATCAGGCAGGGCGGCATCTCCTTTCTCAGAGTCAGCGACAACGGATGCGGTATATCCCGCGACGATATAAAAAGGGCTTTTATCAGCCACGCCACCAGTAAAATCAAAACCGAGAATGACCTTTATTCAATTCTTACACTCGGATTCAGAGGAGAGGCGCTCGCGAGCATAGCGGCCGTTGCGAAGGTTGAGATGCTCACCTCAAAAAAAGGCGAGAGCGCCGGCACGAGATATGTGATTGAATACGGTGAAGAGACAGAGCTTGACGATGCGGGATGCCCGGCGGGTACGACTGTCATCGTCAGAGACCTTTTCCTTAAAACCCCGGCGAGAATGAAATTCCTTAAAAAGGATGTGACCGAAGCCAACGCCGTAGCGTCCGTTGTTGACCGCATCGCTCTCTCACATCCCGAAGTATCCTTCAGATTTATAAGAGACGGCAAGCAGGTCCTGCTCACAAGCGGCAAGGGAGATTTGCTGACCTGCATCAGAGAGGTTTTCGGCCGCGAATTTGCCTCGGGGCTCATACCCTGCGATTGCGTTCAGAATTCTGTCAAGGTCAGCGGTTATATTTCAAAGCCGCAGTTCGCAAGGCCGAACAGGAATATGCAGTATTTCTTCCTTAACGGCAGATTTGTCAAAACGGGAACAGGCTCCGCCGCGCTTTCGGAAGGATATAAAAACAGCATTATGGCCGGCAAGTTTCCCTCCTGCGTGCTGAATATTGAAATCAATCCTTCGCTTGTTGACGTTAATGTTCACCCGGCAAAAACGGAGGTAAGATTCGGAGACGAGAGACCTGTATTCAACGCGGTTTTCGGAGCGGTTAAATCGGCTCTAGACAAAGGCGACACAAGGGTACAGGCGCAGATGCCGCAGGGCCCTTACAGAGAAAACAAACCATTCAGCTTTCCGGTGTCTTATACCGATAAAGAAAAGAAGGCG
>CACZTQ010000085.1 GCA_902784155.1 Oscillospiraceae bacterium | reverse complement strand
CTGATAATCATAGGTGATTCTCCTTTTATATATAGAATTGATTTGTCCGCAATCGTTGAATAATCCGCCCCGGAGCTTTACCGCTCCCCGCCGAGACAGGCGAAAACTTCGGAATTCGTGCCGTAAAAAATGTCATCGCGACCGCCCATCATTTTGCAGAATTCCTCGAATTCGGCCCAGGTGTTGTTGATGTCAAATTCGTATGTGTGCCCCCAGATATAAAAGAGCTTCGGCGTATCGGTGACAAGCCGGAGGAATTCCTCCCCGAGGCGGAGCATCTCGCCGGTTTCTTTGTGATGGCTGACGGTCGGTCTGAATTCATAAAGATTATCCTGAAGGTCAAACGAGCGGCTGCTCACGGTTGTGCGGCAGTATTTTATGCCCGTGTGACGCCTTATGATTTCCGCGACGCGGCTGTCGTAATTCACGCCGCCGCCCGGGTAGGCAAACCCCGTCACCTCATACCCCGCGAGCTCCGAGAGCCTGAGTCTGTCCTCCTCGACCTGGCGGATTATCTCCGCCTCGTCAAGCTCCGGCAGCATCGGATGGGTGAGCGTGTGGGAGGCTATTTCGTGGTTTTTATAGATTTCCGCGACCTCTTCGGGGCGCGGCTTGCAGTGGGCGACGGTCACGCCCTCGCGCACGAGCAGATTCGCCGTGCCCAGCAGGCCCGAATTCAGATTGAAGGTGCATTTAAGACCGTATTTATCAAGGATTTCAACAAATCTTCTGTCCTGAGTCACGCCGTCATCATAGCTGAATGTCAGCGCCTTGTTTTTTCCGTGAAACATACGTATCATCTCCACGGAAATTATAACCCATATTCCCGTTTTTTACAACCGTAAAAACACGGTTTTTGTTGATAATAAAAAGAGGGTGTGATAGAATTTAAACGAATAATTCGGCGGAGGGAGAGATACTGTGTTTCCTGCAAAAAGCTCTGTAAAAGGCGATTTTTCGCGTTATCTCGATATCATTCAGTCAAGGCAGCTTCTTGACAGGGAGCTCTGGCGGAAATGCGTCGGCGTTTTTTCATCGGGGATTGACGATGACGACGGCGGCTGGCGCGGTGAATACTGGGGAAAGATGATGCGCGGAGCGTGCCTCGTCTTTTCCGTAACAGGCTCGGACGAGCTGTATTCCGTATTGACTCAGGCTGTTGAGGGGCTTCTCTCAAAGCAGGAGCCCGACGGCAGAATCAGCTCATACAGCAGGGAGAAGGAATTCTACGGCTGGGATATCTGGGCGCGCAAATATGTTATGACCGGGCTTCAGCATTATTACGATATATGCCGCGACGAAAAGCTTAAAGAGAGGATAATGAACTCTCTTGAAGCTCACGCGGATTACATAACCGCACATATCGGCGAAGGGAAGATACCTCTGCTTGACACGGGGCTGTGGTGGGGGAGCGTTAACTCCGCGACAATCCTCGAGCCCTTTGTGCGCCTTTATAAAGATACGGGGAAGCCCTCTTATCTTGAATTTGCCCGCTATATAATTTCGACAGGTGGCTGCAGCGACGGCAATCTGATTGACTGCGTCTTTGAGGGCAAAGCTCCGTTTGAATTCCCCGAGACAAAGGCATACGAAACCATGAGCTTCTTTGAGGGGTTGCTCGCCTATTATGAGCTGACGGGGGAAGAATATTATCTTGACGCCGTAAAGAGATTCGTTCACAGTCTTCTTGAGACGGATTTCACGGCAATCGGCTCCTGCGGCTGCACCCACGAGCTTTTTGATAATTCGACGCTTCGCCAGACGGAGCCCTGCGAAAAAATAATGCAGGAGACCTGCGTGACGGTGACGCTCATGCGCCTTCTCGCGAGAGTCTTTCGCATCACGGGCGAGAAGGAGCTCTTTGACGCCCTTCAGAAGAGCGCGCTCAACGCTCTCGCCGGAGCGCTGAATATAAACGGATACGACCAGTTCAGCAATGAAAAAAAGAAATACCTCCCGGGAATGGTCTTTGACAGCTATTCGCCCCTTTGCGACGGCGCGAGGGCGCGCGGTATCGGAGGCTTCAAGGAGTTTGCCGACGGCAGTCATTTCGGCTGCTGCGCCTGTATCGCCTCGGCGGGCTTCGCGCTTTATCCGCTTATGTGCGTAACGCAGAGCGATACCGAAATCCGCGTGAACGCCCTGACGGAAGGCGAATTCACATTTGAAAGAGGCGGGGAGTCAATCACGCTGAAAGTAACGGAGGGCGAAATAAAAGTGAGCGCCCCGGAGGGAGCCTCCTTCAACCTCTTTGTGACGGAGGGCACGGATTCTCTCAGAATAACCGCGTCAAAGGACGGCATCGCCCTCCCGGCGAAGGGCGGATATTACCGCTTTGAAGGAGTAAAGGGCGGCGACATAATCAGAGTCAGCGCCCGGGATATCCTGACGGAAACGGTAACAGGCGGCAAATCGTCATTCGCGCTCGGCGGATATACTCTCGCCGCGGACGAATCGCGCGGGGACGCTTACATCCCGGGCGAAAAGACCGTTTTTATCAGAAACGGTGACGGCTCAATCGTCTATAAAACTCTGCCTGCGGCGGACGGGGAGCACATCCGAATTTCCGCAAATACAGAGCGCGGAGAGCTTATTCTCACCGATTACGCTTCCTCCGGTCAGGACGGAAGAAGCCGCGTGAGCGTGTGGTTTTGATTTTAAAGGTTTTCCCGCATTGACAAATACGTAAAAAAGGATATTCATTTTTTATCAAATTTGTTACTGTTTATTCTTTACTTTTATTATTATCTTTGTTATAATTTCTACGGTCAAAAAACAAATTTTGCAAAATTTCAGTTTTTGGAGGTAAAAAAATGGCAAACAAATGGGTTTACATGTTCGACGAAGGCAACATGACAATGCGCAACCTTCTCGGCGGTAAAGGTGCCAACCTTGCAGAGATGACCGAAATCGGTCTTCCCGTCCCCTATGGTTTCACAATCACCACAGAGGCCTGCACACAGTATTATGAAGACGGCAGAAAGATTAACGACGAAATCATGGCTCAGGCTATGGAAGGCGTTAAGAAGATG
>CACZTQ010000084.1 GCA_902784155.1 Oscillospiraceae bacterium | reverse complement strand
AGCGTATTCCTTCCGCTCGTCGGAATGCTGACATGCGTTGTTGTCGGATTCGTCATAAAGCCCGATTCCATTATCTCCGAGATGGAGCTGAACGGCCCCTTCAAGATGAAGAATTATTACAGGGTAATGGTCAAATGGATAGCTCCCGTATTCATCTTCGCCATACTTGTTTCGGGCATCCTTCAGAGCTTCGGAATCCTCAAAATCTGAGCAGCATAAAAATAAAGACGGGCGCTCTGCGCGGCCCGGTTTCCGGCATCCGCCACATCGCGGGTGCCGTTTTTTGCTTTGATTGACAAACACCGTCTCAGGCAATATAATAGTATCGTATTATATTGCGGAGGTGATTTGAGAATGCCGCTGACTGCTCTTGAGATATTCGCGGCTCTGATTGTGCTTGAGGGTATTTTTGCCTTCGGGTTCATCAAGGCGGGCTGGCCGGAATCCACGAAAAAGGGGTTCGTTTATAAAATGCTCGCGTCCGCCGTCTTTGTCGCGGCGGGAATATACTCTTTTATTTCGATTAAAGAAAAATCTTATTATTCGCTCGCAATCCTGTGCGGGCTGATTCTCGGATTTACCGGCGACATTTTCCTGACTCTCGACCCGTTTATCAAAGACAAAAAGAGCAAAATGAATACCGCCGCGATAATCATCGGCGGAGTCTGCTTCCTCTTCGGGCATATATGTTACATCTGCGCTTTTGTCAGGGAAATGCTCGCGAGAGACGCGTTTTCTCCCGTTGTGACCGCCGTTTTCTGGGCGGGCGTGATGCTTGTAATTCTCGGCGCGAAGCTGATTCTGAATATAAAAGCGGGCAAGCTGACAATCCCCGTTTTCATATACGCCGCGGTCATTTCGTTTATGGCTGCCTGCGCCGTCTGCCTCGCGAAATCGCAGGGCGGAGCCGTTTCAAGGGCGATTATCATTGCCGCCCCCGTTCTTTTTCTCATATCGGATTTGTCGCTTATGGTCAAATTCTTTGATAAGGAAAGATTCAACACCCTGCCCGTCAGAGCGCTGAATCTCGGCACCTACTATCTCTCGCAGATGCTTCTCGCGGTATCAATCTACGCCTTGTTCAGGTGGTGATTTTCATCCCGCGATGAAGAAATAAATAACGAAAGGTCCGCGACGGTTAACCCGCTGCGGACCGATTTTTTATTACTGTTTTCGCCGGGGCTCAGACGCTGAGAAGTCCGGCATCGACAAGGTACTGACCGCCGGTGCAGTATCTCGCCTTGTCGCTCGCGAGGAAGAGCACCATATTCGCCGCGTCCTCGGGCTCAATCCAGGGAACGGGCTGAAGGTTGCCCGCGGAGGCCTCGGCAATCTCCATGGGAGTCTTGCCCTCCATCGCGGCAAGGCCGTCGTTCATCGGGGTATTGACACCTGTCGGATGAATGCTGACAACCCTTATGTTATAAGGCGCTAGCTCTATCGCCCAGGCCTTTGTGAGACCGGTGAGTCCCCACTTTGAGGCGGTGTAGTGAGAGAGGCGTCTGCCGCCGCGAAGGCCCATTACCGAGGAGTTGTTGATGATGACTCCGCTCATTTTTTCCTTCATATAGGGAACGACTCTTCTCGTCACGTTGAAGGGACCTTTGAGGTTGATGTCAATCATCGCGTTCCATTCCTCGTCGGTCATTTTATCGACCTCGGCGTAGGCGCAGATGCCCGCGTTATTGAAGAGAATATCTATTTTGCCGAATTCTTTTATTGTCTGCTCAACCGCGCGTGTGACGGCATCGTCATCGCGGACATCCCCGGCGCAGATAACACATCTTCCGCCGAGCGCTTCGACCTCTTCTTTAAGGGATTTGAGCTCGTCGCTGGTTCCGAATTCATAGGCGGGGTATTCTATTTTTTTGGCGACGTCAAACGCGGCTATGTCGGCTCCCTCTCTTGCAAACGCGAGGGCTGCAGCTCTGCCCTGCCCGTGCGCAGCGCCCGTTATAAACGCGGTTTTTCCGGTGAATTCTCCCATTTTTTATTCCTCCGTTTTTTTGTCTTTGACATAGCTGTAAAGCACCTCGTCGAGGGGCACTTTCGCGACCGTGTTGAAAAGATTTGTCGCGTACATTATTCCCGCGAAGGCGATGAGCGTGACGATATCCTTCTCGCTGTAATCCGCCTTCAGTTTATCATAAATCTCCTGAGAAATATCGTGGGGATTGCGGGTTATCTGAACTCCGAAATCAAGCAGCAGCTGCTCGGTTTCATTGAGCGTGAGATTGTCGGGGTCCTCACCCGCGTCTATAAGAATTTTTCTGAAAAACGTGCCGCAGATAAGGCAGGTGTTTCCCGTTGAAACGGCGTATGAGAAAATTGTCATCGCCCTCTCGCCGAATACGGGAACAAGCTCGTCATAGAGCGTGTACCACTCCATATAGGCCTTGAATGAGGGCACATCCTGAAGGAGAGTCCTCTTCATATTCGTTATTCTGCCGTGCTTTCTGATCTGGTCGTCATATTCCGCTCTGACTTCGGGCGGAGACGATTCGTATTCCGTCATTTTAAGGTATGACATTGCGAGACCTCCCGTCTTTGATTTCAATTTTAGATTTTATATCCCGTTCACGCCATTGTCAAGAATTAAGGAGCAAATTGTTGAATTCGTAACAATTTATTGATATAATTGTTATACTTTGCTTATATAATAAAGTCACATAAATATTTACGGAGCCGGATATGGATAATTTAAAACAAAAAGTTTATGACACGGTCGGAAAAATTATTTCCGCTCTGCCCGGAGACACAAGCCAGACCTCGACAAAGGGGGTTGAGGTCCCCGGGTATGACAACCCCGTGATGTCGGCGCTCTGCCGCAGGGCGGGGGCCGAGGGAGCGGTGCTGCTCAAAAATAAAGACGGCGCGCTTCCCCTTAAAAAAGAAGAAAAAATCAGCGTCTTCTCGCGCCTTCAGATTGACTGGTTTTATACTGGCTACGGCTCGGGCGGAGACGTGAATCCTCCCTACCGCGTGAATCTGCTCGACGGGTTGAGAAACGCGGGAGCGGCGTTAAACGAAGAGCTCGCCGCGAGGTATGAGCGCTTCTGCGGCGAGAATCCCCCGGGCACCGGCTTCTGGGCGCACTGGCCCACCTGCCGCAGCGAGCTGATTCTCACGGCCGGAGAATTGAAAAAGGCGGCGGAGCAGTCCGAAACGGCAATCGCGGTCATCGGCAGGTCATCCGGAGAGGATATGGATAATTCCCTCACAAAGGGAAGCCGGTATCTGACGGATGACGAGAAGCGCCTTCTCTGCGATATCACCGCGTATTTCCGCAAGGTGATTCT
>CACZTQ010000083.1 GCA_902784155.1 Oscillospiraceae bacterium | reverse complement strand
TCCGCGCATAAAATATCAGTAATCAAGGGTGACAATTATGCTCAGAATAGAACATCTCACAAAAATCTACGGCGACAAAAAGGCGGTTGACGATCTTTCTCTTCATATCCGCCCCGGTGAAATCTACGGCTTCATAGGCCATAACGGAGCAGGCAAGACAACCACTCTCAAAAGCTGCGCCGGAATTCTGAATTTTGACTCGGGCGAGATTTTCATAGGGGGCAAATCAATAAGGGAATACCCTCTCGAATGCAAGAGAAGCACCGCGTATATACCCGACAACCCCGACCTCTATAATTATATGAGCGGGATAAAATTCCTGAACTTTGTCGGAGATATATTCGAAGTCCCCGCCGCCGAGAGGCGCGAAAAGATAGACAAATACGCGGACATCTTTGAAATCAAAGGAGATCTCGGCGACGCCATTCAGTCATATTCTCACGGAATGAAGCAGAAGCTTGCCGTTATTTCGGCTCTGATACACTCCCCGAAGCTCGTCATCCTCGACGAGCCGTTTGTCGGCCTTGACCCCAAATCCGCCTTCTCACTGAAGGGGATAATGCGCGAAATCTGCGACGGCGGCGGAGCGATATTCTTCTCAACCCACGTGCTCGAGGTTGCCGAGAAGCTCTGCGACAAGATTGCCATTATCAAAAACGGCCGTCTTATCAGACAGGGTACGACGGAAGAGGTCCGCGGAGATTCTTCGCTCGAGTCGGTCTTTCTTGAGCTGGAGGGATAATTATGTTCGGAATTCTCTTCAAAAAGCAGATGACCGAGCTTTTCAAGTCTTATTTCTTCAACCGTAAGACCGGAAAGCTCAGGCCGAAGAATCAGATAATAATGTTTATAATCCTGTTTATCGGGATTCTGGTAATGATTGCGAATTCATTCTCGCCTATGGTGAAAATGCTCGCGTCCTCCCTGATTCCGGCAGGCCACTCTGTGCTTTATTTTGAACTGCTCGGCGCGCTGTCGCTCGGCTTCGGATTATTCGGCTCCGTTTTCAGCTCCTATTAGATGCTCTATAACGCGACCGACAACGATTTCCTGCTCTCAATGCCCGTAAAGCCGTCTGTCATACTCGCTTCGAGGATGGCAAGCTCATACCTGATGAGCATTATATATGAGGCTGTGCTGTATATCCCCGCGCTCATTCAATACGGCGTTTTCGCGCGCCCCGGGGCGGCGGGTATGATTTTCCCGTCTCTGAATATGTTTATTTCGGGCTTTGCCGTGCTGGCGCTGACCTGCCTTTTCGGCTGGCTGATGGCGGCGGCGTCAAGCAGAATCAGAAACAGGAATTATTTCATAACAGCCGCGTCTCTGCTGGCGGTCGGCCTGTATTACGCGGTTATCTTCAAATTCAACGACCTTGTAAATATCGTGGTTTCGAATCCCGAAAGGATAGCCGTGAATATGCGCAGGTTTGCCTTTCCCCTGTTTCTCTTCGGGAGCGGCTCGTGCGGAAACGTTATTCACTTCCTCCTGTTTTTCGCGTTTGCCGCGGTGATATTCATTATAACTCTCGCCGCGATGTCCGCCTCCTTCATCAAGCTCGCCACCGCAAACAGAGGGCTTAAAAAGAAGGGCTACCGCTCCGATTCCGTAAAATCGGGAAGTGCGAAGGGAGCGCTGCTCCGCAAAGAAAAGAACAGGTTTTTAAACACTCCCCTTCTCTTTATCAACTCGGGTCTCGGGCTCTTTATCGGCCCCGCCGCGGCGATTGCCGCGCTTGTAAAGTCAACGGCTCTCAATCAGATTATCACTTCCCTGCCTTCAAAGGAAATGATTCCCGGAATGGTGGTGGCGGCCGTATGCCTTATCTGTACAATCGGCGAAATGACGTCGTCATCGGTTTCGCTCGAGGGCAGGTCGATGTGGATTCTGCAGTCAATGCCTGTGACGACATCCTCAATACTGTGGGCAAAAATCAGATTTGCCTTCACGGTAACAATCCCATCCGCGGCAGTATCGCTGATTCTTTTCTCAATCGCTTTCCGCATCTCTCCGCTGACAGTCGCGCTGATGATGATTGCGGCGGCGGCGAATATCCTGCTGATTACATCGCTGGGGCTTGTCTTTAACCTCAGAAGGCCGAATCTTGAATGGACAAACGAGACCGTCCCCATCAAGCAGGATTCGCCCATACTGCTTTCGATGCTCGCGGGTTTCGCTCTCTCGGCGTTATCCGGCGGGGTCGCGGCGGCGATGATGTATCTGCCTTCGGCGGTATCGGTCAGCGCCTGCGCGGTGGTTTACGCTCTCATACTGATACCCGTTGTAAGATGGATAAACACCAAAGGCGTAAAAAAATTCGAAGAGATTTAAAGCATAAAAAAGAGGCCCTGTTTTCAGGGCCTTGTTTTTATTTGTCTTTTGAAACGTGGTGTATATTCACACAGATAAGCTTGTCGTAATCAAGCGTGTGAAACAGCGAGCCGTCGGGCATCGGATATACGCATATATCCTCCGCCTCATTGTCATAACCCGGCATTGTGCGCTCAAACACGGTGTTTACTTCGCCGCTTGCGGGATTCACCGAGTATATAATCTCGCTCTCCTCGGCTTCCTTGCTGTCATAAGAGAGATACAGTATTCCTTTATAGACCGAGCCGCCCTGTACGCGGCGTATCTGCTCGCTCAGGGGAATCGCTCCGATAAACTCCATGGTTTCGAGATCATACTGAAGGATTTCGCCGACGGGGTCGAATTTTGAAGTGTAAAGATACCCGTTTTCGCTGTCAACCGCGCACCAGGGAATCCCGTCATCGAGATATTCGCTTGTGAGATTAAAGTATTTTCCTGTATATTCAAGGGTTTCGCAGTCATAGAGCAGGATGAAATTATAAAGGTAGCCCTTCCCCTCGATATCGCCCTCAACGGGAGCGTAAATGAAGCCGTTTGCGCAGTCGATTCCTCCGAGATGATTGCTGCCGTATTTATCGTGAAACTCTGCGGGCACTCTGCCGCCCTTCGCGGCTACGCGTTTCATATTGCTGTCGAATTTCGCAAGCCCCGTGAAATTCAGGGCTGTTATGGAGCCGGAGGTGTAATAGTATTCGCCGTCAAAGCAAAGCCCCTGACCCGAATAAAGGGATGAAACGGGGCTGAGCTTCTGCTTTGAGACGACCGTGAAGCCGTCCGTCACTCCCGCTGACGCGAAGCCGAAAAGATAACTGAGCAGCAGCCCTATTGATGTAAAAAACGAAATGAATTTTTCCATAATCTCCATCCTGCCGTTTTCAGAAATCCGTGCCGAAAAGCGCGTTTGCGTTGCGCCTTGTCAATTCGAGAATCTCTTCGGCGGTCGTGTTTCTCGCCTGCGCGAGCACCTCGGCCGTGTAAGGAATATACGACGAGTCGTTTCTCTGCCCTCTGAAAGGCACGGGCGTCATATAGGGGCAGTCGGTCTCTATAAGAAGCCTGTCCGCCGGGACGAAAGCCGCAACCTCAAGCGGTCTGCGGGCGTTTTTGAAGGTCACCGCGCCGCCGAGCCCGATATACATTCCGATATCCGTAACCTCGCGGGCAGACTCCGCTGAGCCCGAGAAGCAGTGAACGACTCCTCTCGGTCTGTGCTTTTTGAGAAGGGTGAGCGTATCCTCGTGCGCCTCCCTGTCGTGAACGATAACGGGAAGGCCGAGCTCATTCGCGAGGATAATCTGCTCCTCGAAGACGCGGAGCTGAATATCACGGGGCGAAAAATCATAGTGATAGTCGAGCCCGATTTCACCGACCGCAACGCAGTTTTTATCAAGCAGCAGGGGTCTGAGAGCTTCGATGTAATTCTCATCCGCCTGAGCGGCCTCGTGAGGATGCACTCCGCAGGCGGCCTTTATGAAAGCGTATCTGCCGGCAAGCTCGAGCGACACGTGAGATGACGCGATATCGGTCGCGCAGTTGATCACGGCGCATATACCTTTATCGGGCAGGGAGGAAACAAGTTCCTCCCTGCCCTCGTCAAATGCTTCGTCGTTATAATGAGCGTGTGAGTCGTAGATATTATTCATTATCTCACCTTTGTTCCGGGATTCACTCCGTCAACAAAAATAACCTTGACTCCCCCGTCGCTCGCGTCGGCGGCAAGAATCATTCCCCTGCTCTCAACTCCGCAGAGCACTGCGGGCTTGAGATTTGAAACGAGAATCACCTTTTTGCCGATAAGCTCATCCGGGGTGTAATACTGAGCGATACCGCTCGCTACGGTCCTGTCTTCTCCCGTGCCGTCGTCAAGAGTCAGCTCAAGGAGCTTCTTCGCCTTTTTGACGGGTACGCAGCTCTTTATCTGAGCCACTCTCAGGTCAACCTTGCCGAAGTCGTCAATACCGATTTTGGCTATTCCCTCAATCTCTTCTTTAAGCGGATTTGAAGGGGCCTTGTTGAGAGAGGCGAGCTCCTCAAGCTCCTTCTCGGGGTCAAGACGCGGGAATATGATGTCTCCCTTGACAACCGTGAAGGTCTCCTCGCTACCGAATACAGCGCATTCATCCCAGGAGGAAACGGGGCCGAGGCCGAGCTGTTCGCGGATTTTAACGCTTGTTTCGGGCATAAAGGGAGCGATGAAAACGCTTATTATCCTGATGCTCTCACAAAGATTATACATTACGCCGGCAAGGCGCGCGCGCGAGCCTTCATCCTTGGCGAGAGCCCAGGGAGCCGTTTCGTCAATGTATTTGTTGGTCCTTGAAATGAATCTCCATATCGCCGAAAGGGACTCGGAGAAATAAAGATTATCGAGATACTTTTCGGCCTCCTCTTTTGACTTCGCGCAGACAGCCCTAAGGTCATCGTCGAATTCTCCCTGCTCGCGCTGAGCCGGGAGTGTGCCGTCAAAGTATTTCTGTACCATTGCGACAGTCCTCGAAACGAGGTTGCCCAGGTCATTCGCGAGGTCGGAATTGATTCTGTTAATAAGATTCTCGTTTGAGAAAACGCCGTCTGAGCCGAAAGCGATTTCACGAAGCAGATAATATCTCAGCGGGTCAACTCCGTATCTCTCGGCGAGGGTGACGGGGTCAACGACATTGCCCTTGGATTTGCTCATCTTGCCGCCCTCGAGAAGCACCCAGCCGTGGCAGTAAACCTTCTCGGGAAGAGGAACGTCAAGCGACATAAGGAAAGCGGGCCAGTAAACGGTATGGAATCTGGTGATATCCTTGCCGATAAGATGAACATCGGCGGGCCAGAATTTTCTGAAGAGGGAATCATCCTGCGAGCCGTAGCCGAGCGCGGTGATATAGTTGGTGAGAGCGTCAAGCCAGACATATATCACGTGGTCGGGATTGATGGGCACGGGGATTCCCCATTTGAAGGTCGATCTTGAGATGCAGAGATCCTGCAGACCGGGCTTTATGAAATTATTGACCATCTCGGTCTCGCGGTGAGCGGGCTCGATGAAGCCGGGATGAGCGGCGTAATAGTCAAGAAGCCTGTCGGCGTATTTTGAAAGTCTGAAGAAATAGGCCTCTTCCTTCGCCTTTATTACAGGTCTGCCGCAGTCGGGGCAGAGACCGTCCGCCGCCTGAGTGTCGGTCCAGAACGCCTCGCAGGGCTTGCAGTAAAGTCCTTCGTATTCGCCCTTATAGATATCGCCCTTTTCGTACATTTTATTGAAAATATACTGAACGGCCTTTTCGTGATATTCGTCGGTGGTTCTGATGAATTTATCGTTGCTGATATTCATCAGCTTCCAGAGGTCCTTGATTCCGTCAACAATCCTGTCAACGTATTCCTTGGGTGTTACCCCCGCCTCTTTTGCCTTATCCTCTATCTTCTGACCGTGCTCATCGGTGCCGGTGAGGAAGAAAGTGTCGTAACCGCGCAGGCGCTTGTAGCGTGAAATCGCGTCCGCCTGAACGGTTGAATAGGTGTGCCCGATATGAAGCTTATCGGACGGATAATAAATAGGTGTTGAAATGTAAAATGTCTTTTTATCTTTCATAATATCTCCTTAAAGTAACGCTGCCGCCGCTTCGTCAAGAAGTATGAGCGCGTCCGCGTGACGCTGCAGCACCGACGCGGGGCAGTGAGGCGTAACCTCGCCTTTTATCATATCTTTTACGGCCTGAGCCTTTGAGGCGCCCGTGGCAATGAGAATTATCTTTCCCGCTCTCATAATGGAGCCGATACCCATTGTCATAGCGTAGCGCGGCATCGGAATATCGTCAAAATATATTGAATTCGCCTCAATCGTTGAATCGGAAAGCTTTACCTTCCAGGCCTCGTCCGTGAATTCATCAGAGGGCTCGTTGAAAGCGATATGGCCGTTTCTGCCGATGCCGAGAATCTGAATGTCGATTCCTCCCGCGGCTTTGATTGCCGCGGCGTATCTTTCGCTCTCTTCCTTCTCGGGCGCGTTGCCGTCAAGGAAGCCGACATTTGCCATATCGATATCCGTTTTTGAAAAGAGGTTCTCAACCATAAATGAATAGTAGCTGTTTTTATGGTCTCTCGGCAGGTCGCAGTATTCGTCAAGGTTGAAGGTCCTGACATCCTTGAAAGAAACTCTTCCCGCCTCATATTCCGCAATCATTTCTCTGTAGGTCGGCAGCGGCGAAGCTCCCGTTGCGAGCCCGAGCACGCAGGAGGGTTTTTCCCTGACGCAGCCGCAGATTATATCCGCCGCAGTCTTTCCGATTTCGGCGTCTGTTCTGAATACCCTGATCTCCACTTTATCTGCCCCCGTTCAGTTTAATCTCGGTGTGCTTTTCGGATGAATCGTAAACCGCCTGCATTATCATTGATGTGAGCACCGCTCTGTCGATATACTGGCTGTTTTTGCCGCCGCCCTGCATAACGAGATTTATAAAATCGTTTATCTCATTCTCATACATATTTGTTTCGCGGCATTTCACCTTCTCTTCGGTGAGCATGCCGTCCTTCACGCCGTAGATGGTGAAGTCGCCGCAGTATTTGAGACGGATTCCCGCTTTAGTGCCCATGAAATCGATGAAGGTCTCGCTCACTCCGATATTCTGAGCCCAGGCGCCGTTGAAGGAAATAACCGGGCCGGAAGTCCTGACAATGCCGGTTACGGAATCGTCAACGTCGTATGTACCGTCAAGATTCTTCGTTTCCTCGGCCCACATCCCGGTATAGACATAGTTTTTCATATCGACGCCGAGCTTGCTGAATGCCTCGCCCGAAACGGTGAGAGGATCGGGGTCGCCGCAGCAGTACATTATAAGGTCGAGATAGTGAACTCCCCAGTCGATGAGAGTTCCGCCGCCCGAGCAGGCCTTTGTGGTGAAATCGCCTCCGAGGCCGGGGATGGAGCGGTGCGCGCGGAAGGAGGCGTAAACGTGATAGACCTCTCCGAGCTCGCCCGCGTCTATGATATCCTTGATTTTATTGACATAGGTGTTGAATCTGTTGCAAACGCCTATGTTGAGTATTTTGCCGGTTTCGTGAGAAACTCTCTGCATCTCGAGCGCTTCGCTGAGAATCCTCGCCGCGGGTTTCTCGCACAGGACGTGCTTTCCGGCCTTCATGAAATCAATCGAAATCACGGAGTGAAAATCATTGTGAGTGCATACCGAAACCGCGTCAAGCTCCGGATCGTTGAGAAAATCGTGATAATCCGTGACTGCCTCACCGCAGCCGTATTTCTCCACGCACATTCGCGCCTTCTCGGGGATGAGATCGCAGAAATACTTGATTTCGACATTCTCGTTTTTAAGGTATGCGGGAATATGCGCGCTGTTGGCGATAGTACCGCATCCGATTACGGCCACTTTGACTTTTTTCATATAAAATCACTCCCGGATAAACAGTATTCTAATGTATAATAATATACCAAGAAAAGAAAAAAGTAAAGTATGAAATCATAATTAAAATAAAGGAGCTCAATTCATATTTGCATTTTATCCCTTCGTGTGGTATCATTAACGGCAGAGATTCTATATGAAAGGGGGCGGCGCAGTGTCCTCTCCTCTTGCAGACAGATTAAGACCCGACAGCATTGATGAAATGGTGGGTCAGGAGCACCTGATAGGCCCCGGAAAGCCCTTGAGAAATATAATCGAATCGGGCGAGCTGCCTAATATGGTTTTTTACGGCCCTCCCGGGACGGGCAAGACCACGCTCGCGAGAATAATCGCAAAAAAGACAGACAGATACCTCGTCAAGCTCAACGGCACCACCGCGGGCACGGCGGATATAAAGGAGGTTGTCGCTCAGCTCGACACTCTCGCCGCCGTCAACGGAATCCTTCTCTATCTTGACGAGATACAGTATTTCAACAAAAAGCAGCAGCAGACTCTGCTCGAATATATCGAAAACGGAAGAATCACTCTTATTGCCTCCACAACGGAGAATCCGTATTTTTATGTTTACAGCGCCATTCTCTCGCGCTCGACCGTCTTTGAATTCAAAAGCGTTCCCCCTGCCGAAATCAAAAAGGCCGTCATGCGCGGATTCGGAGAGATGGCAAAAAGCCGTAACGAGGAATACGATATCGAGGACGGCGTCGCGGAGCATATAGCGACAGCCTGCGCGGGAGATGTCAGGAAGTCTCTCAACAGCGTTGAGCTCTGTGTCCTCAGCGCCGACTGCTCGGCCCCCGTCAAGCGCATAACTCTCGAAAGCGCCCGCTCGCTCACGCAGTCGAGCGCGATGAGATACGACAAGGATTCGGACGAGCATTACGATATAATATCGGCTTATCAGAAATCGATGAGGGGCTCCGACCCGGACGCCGCGGTGCATTATCTCGCGCGGCTGCTCGAGGCGGGCGATCTGCCCTCTGCCTGCAGGCGGCTTATGGTCTGCGCGAGCGAGGATGTCGGGCTCGCCTATCCTCAGATAATTCCCATAGTCAAGGCGGCTGTTGACGCGGCTCTGATGCTCGGCCTGCCCGAGGCGCGCATACCTCTTGCCGACGCGGTGATTCTCGTTGCGACAAGCCCCAAATCAAACTCCGCCTACAAGGCAATCAATACCGCGATGGGAGATGTCAAGGCGGGAAGGACGGGACCGATTCCCCGTCAGCTTCAGAATATGCACTATGACGGCGACGAGAGCGAAGTCAAAGGT
>CACZTQ010000082.1 GCA_902784155.1 Oscillospiraceae bacterium | reverse complement strand
TCCTTGAGTATAATAATACCGTTATCGGTCATCGCTTTTTCAAATTCTTCAATGGTATATTGCCTTCCGTTTGCATACCGGGCGTGTTCCTGTCTGTCGTGATTGCCGTAGATATAATATACCGGTGTTTTGAAACCGCCGAAAAGAGCGAAGGTTTTTTCCATCTCATCTTTGGTGGTATAGTCATCGGTTATATCTCCGCCGAGCACGGTGAAATCGGTATTGCACTGCATTATTTTCATTACCGTTTGCTCGGTAACCGAGAAAGGCTGAGTGTCGCCCGAGTGAAGGTCGGCAACAAAAGCGAAGGTATGCTCCGAGTCAATCTTATCGGATTCATAAGTATGATAATGCGGGTTAACCGTATTCATATTGAGAATCGCGTAGCAGGCAAATAACGCGCAGAATATGATGCCCGTTATTTTAGCGGCGGGAAAGCTTCTGCTCTTTTTAAAAATTGCAAAGCCGGCAGAGCAGACAATATCCGCAACGGCTTCGGCAAAAAGGACAATATAAGCCGCCATCATTACGGGCTGTAAAGGTCTGAGTATGACGGGCCCCGCGAGGACAAGAGCGCCGAAAGCTACCGCGACAAGAATTTTAACAACTGTTAAAATTATTAGGGCGGAAGTTTTCTTCTCTCTCTTTCTCAGTATAAACTGAACGGCGGACAAAACCAGCTCGCATACGGCGATTAGAATTACCGATAAGATAACCGTATTCATGTATAACCTCGAGTTAAAAATTATTATTGAAATAAACTATTAAAACAATATAGAGAATTATCAAAGTCAGCGTCAGCAGCATTACAATATGCCGCTTTTTTCGGAAAAAACCGTAGCTACAAATTCGCGGATGGACGCGTTTATCCAGAAATAACGTTTGGTCGGAGCGCCAATTCCCTGAGCGTCAATGCCCTGCTCAAAAGCAATCATACCGGCTCTGAAAACGTGGTAATTGCTGGTTGAAAACGCAATACCCGGATTCTCTTTATCTGAGACGCTTCTGATTTTTTCCATAGAAAGCCTGAAGTTTTCTTCGGTGCTTACCGATTTGTCTTCCTGCAGGATTTCGCTCTCATTAAACCCGGACCCGATAAGATAGTCGCTTATCGCCTTCGCTTCGGAAACGAGCTCATCGCTGCCCTTTCCTCCCGAAGGAACAAAGACAATATTTTTTCCGGTTTTTTCTTTTTGCATTCTCGCAAACTGAGCGGCTTTTTCGGCTCTTGAGCCGAGAAGCTTTGTGACCTTACCGTTTCTTCCGACCTTGCAGCCGAGAATAAGAATATAATCTCTGTCAAAATCGGGAACAAGGCGGGCCGCTTTTGATGCCATATAAACCGTACCCGTAAGTACGCATACAAAATAAGCCGTAAATACCGAGGCAATGCCTTCGACAAAAAGCTCTATGTAGAGGGCTGCGCCGTTTTCGTTATGAACATCAATCAGAGTGCTTCGCTGAAGATACTCTCCGAGAACGTAAGGGAAGAATACCATAACGCAAACCGATACGCCGAGAAATAATCCGAGCATATTTCGGGTGTTCATCCCCTCTTTTCTGATAAGTATGATATTGCTGATAATTATCAGAACGGAGATAATCAATATAACGGGGAAAGTGTACATCAGAAAGATTTGCGGCATTTCAAGCAGTGTTTTTGCCTGATCGGCAAATCCGCTGTCGCCGAAAAGCGCTATAATCTGATTTATGACAAAGAAAACGGAAAAAACCAGTATGCCGATGGTAACGGCGTTTTTATATTGATATACGGATTCCGCATTGTCTGCGCGGTATTTACCGATAAGATAGATTATTGTTATTACGCCGAAAAGCAAAAACATCAGAGGAATAATCTCACTGCAGGAGCATCCGCCGTAGTATGTATTCTCTGTAATGATACCGATAGGATGAACAAACAGCGAAATCTCATTTATGCCGGAAACGGAAACATATACCTTCCCGGGGTTAAGAGACCTGAATCCGATGCTTATAATACCGTCATTTATATTGAAGCCTTCGAGAGCAACAATATCCTCGCGGTCAAAAGAAATATCTATATCACCGGCCGTGATTTCGGGGTTTATTTCTCTTTTGACAGTATATGATCTGCCGATAATAAGTAAAAAAGTGAATGAAACGACAAAAATCACTACTGTCAATACCAATAAAAACTTTTTGCTCATATATAAGACTTATCCGATTTCTATACTGATATTGTCGTCATCGCCCGTGCGGTTGTTATAAAGGAAATCCTGCGCCATTATATTAAGAGATGAGCCGGGCGGAATAAGCTTCTGTATCGCGCTGATTTTGAATTTTGAAACTATTCTGTCTGCTCTCGAAGCAACGGAGCTGAGCACGATATTCTCGACCGTATCGGGCGTATAGGGAGCGTTACCGGTAAATATATGGCGGAGTATCTCAAACGCAACGTCGATAACAAGGGTATTGCGCGCATAAGACAGCTGCTCTTTGGTAAGAGATTTTTTGGATTTTCCGAATTTTGCAAGAGTTGACAGTTTCATTTTTTTAAGTTTACCCGCGGCAAACTTTACGATGAATCTGTTCTTCTTCAGTTTATCAACAGGAAGGAAGCCCTCGGTATGCTCGAGGAAGGAATCGTAATCGGAGGCAATCAGCGGAAACGTTCTTTCGAGAAGTCCCGTGAAATTGATACCGTAAAGATAATCATAAGCCGAAAGCCCGCCGGTATCAACGCCGTTGATTTTATCAAGGCCGACGCTTGAAACATCGCAGACTCCCTTTTCGGTGTCAACGTTAACCTTGCGCATCTTTCCCGAAGCGTTA
This sequence comes from Oscillospiraceae bacterium, assembly GCA_902784155.1. Lineage (GTDB taxonomy): Bacteria > Bacillota > Clostridia > Oscillospirales > Acutalibacteraceae > CAG-177. The sequence continues at coordinate 1,986 of CACZTQ010000082.1, read as the reverse complement.
ACAAGCGAAACGGTTGAAACATCATAAAAGCTGTTGCCGTTTTTGCCCGTGTATTTTCTTATATTCTGAACGTGAGTGTGGCCGGTGAAAATTACATTGACACCCTCTTCACACATCAGCTCGCTCAGCTTTCTGTAACCGCCGTACATCTCATAATCAACCATGTGGGCATAAACATCCCAGGGAGAGATTACGGGATGGTGGGTCATAAGAATAACGTATTCTCCCGCTTCTTTTGCGCTTTTTATCTGAGCGGTGAGCCACCTGACGCCTTCTTCAAAAAGACCGCAGTGGCTTCTGCCGTTGCCGTTGTCAACAATGGCGATGAGTCTGACTCCGTCTTTGAGCTTTATCGAATAAGAGCCGCTCTCACTGTCAACGCTGTCGGCCTGAGCGGGGCCGTAATCACGGTAGAATTCATAAAGACCGCTTCTCGGCATCACTTCAACCGGCTCGGTACCCGTCTCGGTGTATCTGACTGAGCCTTTCTGAAAGCATTCATCCTCGCCGTTGCAGCTGCAATAATCGTGAGTGGCGGAGATAATATATACCTTTTTTCCGGCGGCTCTGAGTTTTTCAAGTCTTTCGCGGAATTCGTAATGAGAAGTCATATCTCCGCTGTTGACATTGTCACCCGAAAAAAGAACGGTGTCGGTTTCCTTATCCTCAATAATCTTTTCAATAAAAGTATCGAGAATCTCGGGAGAGAGCTTCAGACAAATCTGATCTCCCCTCTCCCTGAGCGTAATCGGACGGCCTTCAACCCAGTTCTTTTTTGAAACATAGTGACAATCGGTCAGCAAGTAAAATGTGGCCATAATAACAATTCCTTTAAGAAGCGGTGAATTTAAAATCTACGGTGTCGGAATGATACTTGTAAGCGCTCTCGGCACGGACTCTGAGCGTATATTCCTTACCCGTTTCAAAAGTATCGCCGTCAAGTCTGATATTGGTGGTATCATCATCGTCGATGACAAAGTAATCGTTGATAAAGGTATCGCTGACAACGGTTTTGCCCGTTGAATCCTTAACGGTTACTTTATAGTTATGGACAATATAACCGGATGCCGGCTCGGCCTCGTCAAATGACAGGACCCACTCGCCGTTTTCATTTTTGGCGGCAGAGGCCGTAGCGCCTTCGGGGAAGACGGGCTTCGAATCGTGAGATTTCATATTCCTGTAAGTATAAGCGTAGGAATCCCTGTTATTGACATCATCGATATAGTAGTCGCAGAAGTATGTATCCGACAGTAAATCATAGCCTTGAATCCTGACGCTGCCGTCATTATCCGCTTCGATAACGCACATCTCGGCAGCGGGGTCGTATCCGTCGGGATGCTGACCGGGAATCATATTCTTATCGAGCTCAAATGTGGCCATAGCGCCGCATCCGACCGAGGTATAGGTTGTCTGATTTATGCTTCTCGGGTCATTCATCGGGAAATGAGAGTGACCGGAAAAGTTAATTATACCCGGGTGTTTGTTGAAAACAAGATTCAGCTGCGGGTCGCACCAGACAGAGCTTCCGTAAACGGTACCCCACGGGTGCGGATGCTGGAATACAAAGACGGGCTTATCTCCGGATTCCTTCTCGGCATTCGAAATAGCATCGTCAAGCCATTTGAGGCTGCCCGGAGTGAATGTCCACTCAGTCGCGCCTTTTTCTCCCGAAAAAGCGATGCACTTGAATCCGTTGACATCGGTAACGGTATTGGGATCATACCCGAAAGCTTTAACAAAATATTCGTGATAGTTACCGTCTTTGAATTCGTGATTGCCGTGAATATTGATAAACACGGTGCCTTCTCTCAGATGCTCTTTTATAGTGTTCGCGTAGTTGATATAATCCCCTTCCGCGCCGACACTCGAGAAATCACCGAGGCCGAAAAACGCGTCAACGCCTTCATAGGTTTCATCTGAATTATAAATCTCATAAGCCGTTTCAATGGCATCGGCTACGTGATCGTTTTTATTATGAGAGTCGGT
>CACZTQ010000081.1 GCA_902784155.1 Oscillospiraceae bacterium | reverse complement strand
GGTGCGAGAGACGGGACTTGAACCCGTACGTCGTAAACACACGCCCCTCAAACGTGCGCGTCTGCCTATTCCGCCACTCTCGCAGGCGTGTTCCTTCGTAGAACAGTTGAGATTATATCAAAGAATATTACCGTTGTCAAGCTTTTTTTATAAATAATTTAAACACGCCGGTTTCAGAACGGAAGACTGCTGTCGTCGCCGATTATTTCATAATACCTGCCTATCCAATAGGGTAAAAGATACAGAGTCGGTTCGGCGGCGAAACCTCCCCTGCCGTCAAGATGGAAGCTGCCGCAGTCGGGTCTGTCAACATTTGCCTCATCATAGGGAAGAGCGTTTCTGAGCTGTAGTCTGCCGTGTCTTTCCGCTTCGTCACCGTCAAAGACAAGGTCTTTTCTCTTTGAGTTTTCCATTTTATAATTTATAAGATCGTAAGGAATCTCTCTGAGAGACTGTATTCCGTCACAGATATCGGAATCCCTGCCTGTCATCGCGGCGTGAATCATCGCAAACATCGGCTGTCTTTCGGGTCTCTCATAATCCCAGTGATCCTCAAGGCCGCAGAGAATAAGTGAGCGGAGAGATTCGTCCTCTTCGAGTCTGAGATAAGTCAGAGAAGCGAGAAAACCGAGATTGTCATCAATATGGCAGGTGTGAGCGTCACGGACTTTATGCCTCATCACATTCAGTGGATAATGATGCTTTGTGATGAATTCCCTGTAAATATCATTATATTTATTGTCGCCGGAGACGTGATGCGATACCTTCAGAATACCGAGAAATTCGAGAGAATTGATTCCCCTCTCGCTGAACCATCTTTCATCATGATTCAGCGCATCGGGATCCCAGCAGGCCCAGGTTGTCGGAAGGCCGTCTCTGTCAACCAGCCTGTAATTATTGCTGATTATATGATCGGTAACAGCGCAGAGAGCATCTTTGATTTTTGCTTTCTCGCTGTCATCGGCGCATAAATCATAATAAATACTCAGGCCGAAAAAGTGACCGGTTATCTCGTCGCTTGATGTTTCGCCCTTCCATTCGCATTCGCCGTCGGGCGAAAGAGCCCATTCCTTATCGCCGTCTCCGAATCCTTTATCGCCGTGGTATCTGACGGCCCTTGCCGTAAAGCCGGGAATACCCGATACTCTGTTGAGAAAAAGGAGCGCTTCCATACCGCGTCTTGCCTTTTCGAGCGCTTCGTCCTCCCCTGTTACGGCGTATCTGAATGATTCTGCGGCAACATAGCAGGCTGTCCAGAGGCCGTCGTTATCGCTGATATGAACTCTGCCGTCGGATAATTCATCCGCAACGTTCTCCCTGTTAGCGGTGAATCCTCTGCGTATATGATATTTCTCAATCAGATTTTCAAATCTTTCGGCCTTATCCGCGAGGGTTGTGTATTCGGCTTTGATAACCGAGAGGCCCTTATCCGTCGCTACATAAACAATGCTGCCGTCGTGAGAGGCGGCTATATCGTTGACTTTATTGTCGGGCAGCCATCTGCCGGCAGAGAAATACTTGGTCTTTCCGTTTTTGAGATAAGCGGCGCCTACATCCGTAGCGAAATATATTCCGCCGGATTTATCCCATACCGTTCTGTAAACGGGATTGCGCGGAAGGCAGGAAATCGCCGAGGAGTCAATCCATCTTGAACCCGTGTCATAAATAACGCTGCCTGAATCTGTACCCATCCAGAGATAGCCGTTACCGTCAAAAGCGAGAGAATTGATATTCTTATCGGGCATACCGGAATAAACCGGCATTATATTCTTCCATTCTTTTCTCTTGCCGTGAATAAGACTCAGATAATCCTCGGTGGCAATGTACATCTCGGTATCGGAAACGGCCATGCAGATACCCCTGCCGCCTTCGAGCGGACGGTTGACGATATCCGAGGAGAGCGATTTATCGGTAAGGATAAAGCTGCCCGTGGTAAGCACCCATACCATATCGCGTTTGAATATAATGTCGATTACTTCGCTGTCAAATCTGCGAAGAGCTTCAATGGTTTTATCTTTAATCAGATAAATTGTATCGCCCGAAGAAACAAGAATATTACCGTCGATTATTTCGAGGGCACCGACATTGCCCGTAAGGACATCGGGGAAAAGCCTTATAAATTTTTCGCCCTTCAATTCATATAAACCGCAGGCGGTCGCGGCAAGAAGCTCACTCTCTCCGGTGAGCAGAAGGCGGTTTATTACTTCGCTTTCAAGACCGCTTCCCGCACCGAAAAAGCTTCTGCTCCTCATAATAAATTTTTCAGGATAATAAGTACCCGCAATTTTCATATCGATACCTCCGTCTTTATACTGAATATATTTTATCATAAACAGAAAGAGCTTTCAATGATTAAGAAGAGAATTTTGCCGGAGTCAAATTTTACTTGCGAAACTTCAGGCGATATGATAACATAGTCGAGGTGATTCAGATGGCAAAAGAATCTTTCAGGATTCAAAAATGGGATAATGTAAAATTCTTTCTGATTTTTCTGGTTGTGCTGGGACACATTGCGGATATTTACGCAAACATCTCCCCGTGGACCGGAATACTCAGGTTTTATATTTACACATTTCACATGCCGCTGTTTCTCTTTATATCCGGGCTTTTCGGCAAGAAAAACATTGACCTTAAAAGATGGAATAAAATCTCATCATATCTGATACTGTATTTATTCATTAAGATAATCAATTTCATTACCAAATGGGCCGCGAACGGAACTCAGCCGCGATTCGATCTGTTTTCGGAGGCGAGCGTTCCGTGGTACGCCTTCTGCCTTTTCGCTTTCTGCCTGATAACGATTCCGCTCTCGCGCGTGAAACCCGTTTATGTAATGACGGTATCGATAATTCTCGCCTGCGTTTCGGGCTACGCAAAGAATCTCGGCGACTTTTTATGTCTTTCGAGAATCATAGTATATTACCCCTTCTTTTATGCGGGCTATCTTACAAACCGTGAAAAGCTTGAAAAACTGCTTAAAAATAAATGGATTACTGCCTCGTCGATTCTCATACTGATTGCGGCAGGCGTTATAATCACGCTGTTTTATGACGACATTAAAAATATCAAATTTTTGTTTACCGGCAGAAATCCTTACAGCGTCTTTGTCAGAAACTGCCCTTACGCTTTTGTTTACAGACTGCTCTGTTACGCCGTTTCTGCTCTTATGGGCTTTGCGTTTATGACGATTATACCTTCCGGCAGAATTTCCGGATTTGTCTCCTCCGCGGGCAAGGCGTCGGTTCAGATTTATTCGCTACACTTCGCTCTTAAAATTCTCTATTTCGGATTGATTAACGGGAGATTTCACATTGACTCTTACTTCACGTCAAAACTTATTCTTTATGAATTGCTTGTCGCGGCGGTCCTGACGGTTATATGCGCTCTTCCGTTCTGGAAAAAGCCGATTAACGTTATTATAAATATACCGATGAAAAAAGGTGAGCCGGATTAAGGCTCACCTTTAAAATTATGAAAGCTTGTGAATGAAAAGTCCGCTCAGGAGCTTCGGCTCAAACCAGGTTGATTTCGGCGGCATAATCATTTTGTTATCGGCAATGCGCATAAGTTCCTCAACCGAAGTGGGATACATCGAGAAGGCAATCTTCATATCGGAATCGGCTCTGCGCTCAAGCTCGCCGAGGCCTCTGATTCCGCCGACATAGTCGATTCTTCTGTCAACTCTCGGGTTGGTGATACCGAGGGCGGGAGAAATCAGATTATTCTGCAGAATCGAAACATCGAGAGAACCGATGACATCCTCCGCGTCAAAAGAGCCTTCTTTGGCCGTCAGCTTATACCACACGCCGTCAACATACATTCCGAATGTATGTATCGCCTCGGGTCTGTAAGCTGTTTTGCCCTTCTTCTCAACGGTGAATTTGCCGGATATTTTTTCTATGAGCTCGTCAACAGTAAGGCCGTTTGTATCCTTTATCAATCTGTTATAATCCATTATCTCAAGCTCATCGCAGGCGAAAAGAACAGCAAGGAAATAATTGAATTCTTCATTGCCTCTGTAGCCGGGGTTGAGCTTGCGCTTCTTGATACCAACGTCAACCGCGGAAGCCGCCCTGTGATGCCCGTCGGCAATGTAGAGATATTTGACATTTTTAAATAGAGTCGTAATTTTGCGGATAACGGCTTCGTCGTCAATCATCCACACGGTGTTGCGAACGCCGTCATCGGTAACGAAATCGCAGTAGGGCGCTCTGACGTCAATCCACTCTCTGATGGTCGAGCTGATATCGGCATCGGGCCTGTAAGTCAGAAAGATGGGACCGGTGTTGGCATCGCAATAGGTAACGTGCTTTATGCGGTCAACCTCTTTATCGGCCCTTGTGTGCTCGTGCTTTTTGATAATATTGTTGACATAGTCGTCAATCGAGACGCAGCCGACAAGGCCGGTCTGAGTGCGCCCGTTCATAGTCTCGCTGTAAACGTAGAATCTCGGCGACTCATCCTGCTCGCAGATACCGTCGGTGACAAGCCTGTCAAGATTCTCTCTTGCCTTGAGATAAACCTGCTCGGAGTAAATCTCCGTTCCGACAGGCAGATCGATTTCAGCTCTGTCAATATGAAGGAAAGAAAGCGGCTTTTTCTTAACCATTTCCCTTGCCTCTTCGCTGCTCATAACATCATAGGGAAGAGCGGCAACATCCTTTGAATACTCAGGCTTTGGTCTGACCGCCTTGAAGGGTCTGAATAACGCCATACATCCACCTCTGAAGACTTAAAACATAATTAAATGCTCAAATTAAAATACAGTTTAAATCTATAATTGTACTCGGGTATTATAATTCATATAGATAGCTTTGTCAATTTTTACCGGCAAAAATCGTTGTTTTGTTCAAAAAACATTGATTTAAAGACCGGGTTAATGTATAATTCATTTGGTGATTTTATGGAAAAATTCAATCTTGCAATTATCGGCGGCGGAGCTTCCGGTCTCGCGGCGGCAATCAACGCCTCCCGTTTTCATCCCGGAATCAAAATTGCTATAATCGAGCATCTGCCGAAGGCGGGCAAGAAAATTCTCGCGACCGGTAACGGACGATGCAACCTGACTAATATAAACGCTCTCAGTCACAGCTACAGAAATGACACTTTCGCAAAAGTCTGTCTAAATAAATACCCGCCCGAAAAGGTGATTTCGTTTTTCGCCTCGCTCGGGCTTCTGACCTATACTGACAGCGAGGGCAGAGTATATCCGAGAAGCAACAATGCCTCTTCGGTTCTGGACGCTCTTCGTTTTTCTCTTACCGGCAATATTATACTGTTAGATTCATATAACATTTCAGATATAAAATGCGGCAGCGGCGGATTCATAATCAATAATGAGATATGCGCCGAAAAGCTTATATTGGCCGCCGGAGGTAAATCCTCCCCCTCACAGGGCAGCGACGGGAGCGGCTACGAAATCGCGAAGAAACTCGGTCACACCGTGACTCCTCTCTTCCCTTCGCTGACTCCCCTTCTGACAGATAAAACAACAGTCAGACCGCTCAAAGGAGTCAGAGCCTCGGGTACAGAGCTCAGACTTATAACCGCCGGAAGCGAAATACAGTCCCGCGGCGAGATTCTCTTCACCGAGACGGGTGTTTCCGGAATAGCCGCAATGGAGCTTGCTTCAACGGCGGCAAGGGAAATCGCAAATCACGGCGTGCCTTACCTGTCGATTGATTTTCTTCCGGATATAAGTCATAACAAGCTGAAAGAATTTGTGACGGATTCAATCAAAAAGCGGCTTCCGGATTACTCCGACAGCCTGCTTACGGGAATCTTACCCAAGGCAATCGGCAATGCGGTTATTAAATATGCGAGTGTTTCGTTAAATGATATTTCAGCCGGAAATATAAACGACGCAGCCGGCAGAATTACGGACGCTGTCAAGAACTTCAGAATTGAAATCAAAGGCACCAAAGGATTTGATTCATCGCAGGTTACAAGCGGCGGAATCGACATTGACGAAATCGACCCCGATACAATGCAGTCAAGAATTATAAAAGGCCTTTATCTCTGCGGTGAGATTACAGATGTTGACGGAGGATGCGGCGGCTTCAATCTTCAATGGGCATTCGCATCGGGCCTTCTTGCAGGAGAACTGAATGATCAGAATTAACGAAGTCAAGCTCTCGCTTGACAGCGAAGAAAGCCGCCTGAGAGAGACGGCTGCGGGCATTCTCAGAATCAGACCCGAATCGATAAGGTCAATAAGGATTCTGAAGAAAGCCATTGATTCAAGAAAAAAAGAGAATATCTGTTTTGTATATAACATTGCCGCTGAGGTTGACGGCGATGAGGATTCTATAGTCAAAAGAGCCCGTAATTCAAAGGTATCTGTATTCTCGGAAGAAAAATACAAAATGCCCGAAAACAGGAGAACGAGCTCCCTTCGCCCGGTTATTGTCGGATTCGGTCCCGCAGGGTTTATGTGCGCTCTTATTCTCGCGAAGGCCGGTCTGAGACCTCTTGTTATTGAGCGCGGCTCCGATGTTGAGACAAGGCATAAGGAAGTTCTCGATTTCTGGAATACCCGAAAGCTTAACACCGAGAGCAATGTTCAGTTTGGTGAAGGAGGCGCGGGAACCTTTTCAGACGGGAAGCTGACCACCGGGATAAAAAGCCCGCTTATCGGCAAAGTCATTGACGAGCTGATAAAACACGGAGCTCCTCCCGAAATTGCTTACTCCGCAACTCCTCATATAGGAACGGACAGACTCGGTAAAGTGGTTAAATCCATCAGAGAAGAAATAATTTCTCTCGGCGGAGAGGTGCGCTTCAACACGAAGCTTACCGATATTATAATCACGAATAATTCGATACAGGGCATTACCATATCCGATAAAACGGGCGAGCGCGATATCGAGGCGGATACGCTCCTTCTCTGCATCGGCCATTCCGCAAGAGACACCGTGGAAATGCTGTATAACAAAGGAATAAACATAATTCAGAAGCCGTTCAGTATGGGGGTCAGAATAGAACATCCCAGAGAAATGATAGACAGAGCTCAATACGGTAACATTGCCGGGCACCCGAAGCTCGGCGCCGCAGTATATAAGATGGCCTGCCACCCCGATCACGGCAGAGGAGCTTATACATTCTGTATGTGCCCCGGCGGTACCGTCGTCTGCGCTTCAAGCGAAGAAAACAGAGTGGTTGTTAACGGAATGAGCGAATACGCAAGAGACGGCGAAAACTCAAACTCGGCCATCCTTGTAGGCATTGAGCCCGAAAACTTCGGGAGCGATCACCCCCTCGCCGGAATTGAAATTCAGCGCAGAATCGAAAGCAAAGCATTTGAAGCCGGCGGAAGAACCTACGCCGCACCCTACCAGACGGTCGGCGACTTTCTCGAAGGCAAAAAGAGCACCAAGCTTTATTCCGTCAGGCCGACCTGCCCGACTGGTACGGAGCCGGGAGATATAAGAGAAATACTCCCCGAAAAAATAACGGATACAATATCTTCGGCGATAGTAAAAATGGATAAAATGCTCAGCGGATTCGCTTTCCCCGAAGCTGTCCTGACAGCGCCCGAAACGAGGTCATCCTCCCCTGTCAGAATTCTAAGAAACGATATTCTGCAGTCAAATATCAGAGGAATCTATCCCTGCGGCGAAGGAGCGGGCTATGCAGGAGGAATTATCTCCGCCGCCGTTGACGGTATAAACTGCGCTCACGCCGTTCTTCTCGACGAAACAGACGATATGTGACAATTTGTAATGATTATTTTAATATAATATTATAAATTTTTCTTGACAAATCAATTCTCTGTGATATAATACCATTTGTCAGCAATGACAGATAATTCCGGGTGTGGCGCAGTTGGGAGCGCGCTTGACTGGGGGTCAAGAGGCCGTGAGT
>CACZTQ010000080.1 GCA_902784155.1 Oscillospiraceae bacterium | reverse complement strand
CGGGAGGTATTTCCGCCACTTCAATATAATACATCGCTTTGCCGTTTTTCTCCGTTTCTTTAACTTCTGCCGTTGTGTCGTTTATACCAAGGTCGTCGGACGAATAAATGGCTTCGAGCAAATCTGCATCGTTTTCGAGCGTGAAATAAAGCCTCATAGCGGTTTTGGAACGGAGAAGAAGCGTAACGCCTTCTATGTTGACATGGCTGTTCGTATCCTCGACTCTGTCGGAGGTATCTCCCAGAGTTCTGGCTGTAACGTTGGTGTAATCGTCCTGATATCCGTCGATAACAGGGATTTCGAAATCGGTATATAAGCCGAAGAGTTTATTTGCCGTATATCCGTATTGACCGAGAGCGCCTACAAGGTTGATAAGCTCCTGACTGTCGGAATACTGATCGTAGCACTCGTAGATGTATCTGTTTACCGAGTATTCAAATACATCCGCTTTTTTTCCGCCGACGTAAAGAACGGCGGTGATTTCCGAATTCGTCTGGGCTGCGCCGATTTTGCAGGTGAACGGATACATTACCGTGCCATTCTGGTCGATGGAAGTTTCGGGGTTGATTTTAACAGTCGATCTCCTGCCGTCAACGGTGAATTTCACATAGACTCCGTCAGTTGAGCCGGGGACAGCGGCGTAGAAGTTGACGCCTATTTCTCCGCCGAGCGAAAGGCTGGCTCCCGTAAATTCGGCTCTCTCAAAGTATGCCTTGACAATGACGTTGTTTGCCGGCATTTCAAACTCTAAGGGTTCCGAATCAGGATCAATTTCGATTATCTCGGTTGATTTGTTGCAGAGAACGATAAGCTTTGAAAGAGAGTATCCATCATCGGGTACGGCAGTTATCGTGACCGTATCGCCGGCGCTCGCGGAGCGGGTATCGGTTGTGACCTCACCGTTGCTTCCGTTCGTGTAAATCAGATAATCGCCGGTCTTCCTGCCGCAATAAACCTTGACGGAATAGTTGCCGGGGTCGTATGTGGTTAAGGCAAGATAGTATGTCTCGCCCGCGTTCAGTGCTTCGCTGATTCCGAAATCATAAAAGAATAATTCGTATGATTCGTTGCTTGAGCTGAATGTGTCGTCCGCTGTTGCCATCGACTGATAATCGCCGTCAAGCAGGACCGCTGCCGTATCGGGAGTACCGTCATTCGCGTAACTGATGAAATAGTATTCGCCGTCTTCTTCCGGCGTAAACGAATAGTAGAGTGTTTCCGATTTGTTTACGCTCAGAGTGTTTTCGCCTTCGGCAACAGTTCCGCTGACGGTAAGGGAATCCAGGCTGAAGCCGAGACCTATCTCGACGTCTTTTTCAGGCATAGTGAAACTGAATCCTGTGTAGGTCTTGCCGTCAAATATGAAAGAATAGTTCTGCGGGACGATGGAAACGCTGCCTTCTTCGCCTTCATAAGATATCGAAGGGCTGACGACGGTGTATTCATCGTTTTCTATTTCGTAGGTTACCGTGACCGTTTCGCCTGCGTTTGCATAAGACGGACTGTAATACCTGATGTCGGGCACGGATTCAACCCTTACTCTGTAATCTTTTTCCGTATTGCTGCCTGTTACCGTGACGTCGCCGGATGAAGGCATCGTGAACGAATACAGTTCTCCCTGTGTATATCCTATATGAGTGAGGGCTGTTTCTTGTTGATAACCTTCTTCATCATAGTATGTGACAGTAAAGTCCGTTTCGCTGCTGTCAACCAGAAGATAAGCGGTATCCCCGGCATCCGGAACGGGGTCGCCGTAGGTGGAAATGTAATCTGATTCTATGTTTAAAGCCGAAGTTACGGGCTTTACCCAGAAATCAAAAGTCATCTCTTCACTGGATAAGTCACCGGCAAAGAAATAATAGGTGTCTCCTTCTTCCAGATCCAGGTAAGCGAGGAAATTGTATCCGCGCTCGTCATCAAAACTATTATATGAATTGAAGTCGCTGTCGTAAATTTCCAGATAGGGATCGCCTTTTGAAACCGAGCAAAACGCATACTTTCCGTCTTCTTCCGCGGTGAACGAGTAATAGACTTTGGGTGAGGCGCAGGAATCGTAGAACACTTCGTTTTTGCCCGTTTCAAGAGGTATTATCGTGTAGGAGGTGAACGGATCAAAGTTGGGATCCTGTTGGCCGCATTCGACACAGAAACCGTCATCGCCGTAAACGTGACCGCCGAGAACATATTCACAGTATTCCGGCGTCCCCGGTTCGTAATCGTCGGGAGTGAGGCTGCCGTCATAGTCGGAATTATACGTTCCGCATTCGGTGCAGTAACCATCAATGTCAAAATCGTGACCGCCGAGAACGTTTTCGCAGTATTCCGGCGTGCCGGGTTCGTAATCGTCATCATCGGCTGATGCAAAGAGGCCGAATGACCCTGCGGCCATCAGCGCGGCAAGCAAAAGCGATATGACTCTGAGCAATGATTTCTTATTCAAAAAAATCCATCTCCTTTGAATCTTAAATATACACATCTATAATAATTTATTTTTGCGGTGTTTGTCAATACCGAAATTGCCGGGCGGCGGATTTCACCGGTAAATAGCGGCCCGCGCGTTTGCGCCATTACGGCTGAATAATCATCTTATAAATATCGCCCTTTTTAAGCCCGCTCTCTTTTGCGGCTAGCTTTGCGGCGTCCGATTTGCTCATTCCTTCCCCGATAAGCGAGAGGGCATATCCGGCCGCCTGCTCCGCGGTCATATTCTCTCCGCCTTCATCGGGCGCTCCTGCGATAATAAGAACTATCTCGCCCCTGAGCTGATTGTCACCGTATTTTTCCGCAGCCGAGACGAGGTCGGTTTTTATGACCTGCTCGTGTATTTTTGTCAGCTCTCTGACAATCGCCGTTTCTCTCGCCCCGAGCGCCTGAGCGAGCTCGGCGAGCGTCTTTGACAGCTTGTGAGGCGCCTCATAGAGGATTATCGTCCTTTTTTCTTTTTTGAGCTCCTCAAAAAGCTCTGCTCTTTCTTTCTTCCCGGCCGGGGGAAACCCTTCAAAAACGAATCTTCCCGAAGGCATTCCCGAAACGGCGAGAGCCGTTGTGAAGGCGCAGGGTCCCGGTACGGATTCGACGGGTATTCCGCTCTCGATGCAGAGTCTTACAATATCCTCTCCCGGGTCCGATATCGCGGGCATTCCGGCGTCCGTCACGAGCGCGCAGTTTTCTCCCGCGAGAATTCTATCGGTTATCTGCGGCCCCTTTTCGGCTTTGTTATGCTCAAAATAACTGATGAGCGGCTTCTTTATCTCAAAGTGATTCAGCAGCTTCAGCGTTACTCTCGTATCTTCAGCGGCTATGAAATCAACGCTTTCGAGAGTGTCGAGCGCTCTCGGGGAGATGTCGCCGAGGTTTCCTATGGGCGTGCCCACAACAAAAAGCTTTCCTGTCATATTCTCACCTCTGTTCAAGGAGATAGTCTTTATAGATTTCTTTCATTTCGGGGCTGTATTCTCCCGTTTCGTCATAAACCTGAAGCTCCGCCTCAACCGTGAGGCCGCTCTTTCCTCCGCGCCTTCCCTCAACCAGCACAAGCCAGGGAGCGCGCCCGTGATTCTTTGTGACGAATTTTATTCTTTTGGGCTCTATTCCGTTTTTTTGCATAACCGAAAACAGCTCGCACATTCTTTCTGGCCTTATGCACATACACAGCCTTCCCGAAAAATTCAGCAGCCGCGAAGCGCTGCGGCAGATATCGTCAAAGGTGCAGAGAGTTCCGTGTCTCGCAATCCTGTCGGCATCCGACGAGCTTATGATTCCCGCGCCGCTTGCCGTGTAGGGAGGATTCATTGTCACAAGGTTGTAAATCCCGGCCTCCGTTTTGCCTCTGAGGTCTTTGAGGTCGGAGTTGATAACCTCTATTCTCTCTTCAAGAGCGTTGTATTTCACGGCTTCGCAAAGCTGCCCGGCCGCCTTTTCGCTTATTTCTACTGCGAGGATTTTCCCCGTTTCGCCCTTGCACCAGAGCAGCGGAATAATACCGCAGCCGGTTCCGAGGTCGCAGCATCTGTCTCTCTTCTTAGGCGCGGCAAAATCGGCGAGCAGAACCGCGTCGGTGCCGAAAGTGTGCTCGGCGGAGACAAAGGCGGTTATTCCCGAGCCGAGGTATTCTTTTCTGAATTCTTCCATATTCTCACCGGTATTAAATAATGGTTGTATTTCGGAATTAAATGTAATATAATATTAAAGGCGTTTTTTCAGTTCTTCCCTGCGGGCGGTCAGATACCGAAAACTATCCGGTCGAGCTCCGGGACGGATGACGCGATATATTTCGCTCCCGAGTCAAGAAGCTCCTCGCGGGTGCCGTAGCCCCATCCGGCTCCGCAGCCGTCAACTCCCGTCTGCTTTGCGCCCTGCATATCGAGATATCTGTCGCCGACCATGAGAGCGCGGGAGGGAGCGATTTCAAAATGCTCAAGCGCTCTCGTTATGAGCGAAGCTTTCTTTTCGGGGAGACTGTCGCTTCGCGGGCAGGCGATGAGATTGAATAAATCCGCTATCTCAAAATGCTCAAGAATCTGAGAGACAAACATTTCCGGCTTTGACGATGTTACGGCGGTCCTGACTCCGCCGAGCTGAAGCTTTTTGAGGAAATCAATCATCCCCGGGTAAAACTCCATCTCGAGCATCCCGCCGGCTCTGTAGTATTCTCTGTATTTTTTTACGGCTTCGACACCGTCCTCTCCCTTGAGCCCCATAACGACATCAAACGATTCGAGCAGGGGAGGCCCCATAAAATATCTGTGACCCGCTTCGTCCGGGACGGGGAGCCCGAATGCTCTCGCGGCGTAATCCGCGGAGTTGAATATTCCCCTTGATGTGTCGGCGACTGTGCCGTCAAAATCGAAAAATACAGCGTCATAGTTTCTGTTCATAATTCCCACCGGTTTATATAAGTTTCGGCTTATTTTATCATACGGTAAATATTTTTTCAATGGAGTGACATAAATGAATTACAATTTTTCAAAAGGAATGAGCAGCCTCAAGCCTTCCGTAATCAGAGAGATTCTCAAAAATTCGGGAGATACCATTCCTCTTTCGGCCGGAAACCCCGCGCCCGACGCCTTCCCGGTTGACGATATGAGAGAGATTGCCGCGAAGATACTCGCGGAGAATCCCGTCCTCGCGCTTCAGTACGGCGTAACGGAGGGCTACAAGCCTCTTATTGAGGAGCTCACCGCTCTTGCCAAAAACAGATACGGTGCCGGCGGCGAAAATGACGCTCTCATCGTTGTCAGCGGAGCCCAGCAGACCATGAGCCTTATGTCTCAGGTATTCATCAATTACGGCGACGCGGTTATAACCGAGGAGCCCGCCTTCATCGGAGCGCTCAACTGCTTCAGGGGATTCGGCGCAAAGCTTGTCGGAGTACCTATTGAGAAGGACGGTATGGATATTGATATCCTTGAGGAAAAGCTCCGCACAACCGAAAACGCGAAATTCATTTATACCATACCCAATTTCCAGAATCCCGCAGGCATCACGACATCTCTCGAAAAGAGAAAGAAGATATATGAGCTCGCGAAGAAATACTCTGTCGTCATTCTCGAGGATAACCCCTACGGCGACCTCAGGGTATCGGGCGAGCCCGTGCCCGCAATAAAGAGCTTCGATACCGACGGCCTGGTCGTCTATAACGGCTCCTTCTCAAAGATTATAGCCCCCGGTATGCGGGTCGGTTTCACCGTCGCACCCAAAGAAATCATCTCAAAGATGACCGTCGCGAAGCAGACTCAGGATGTTCATACAACCATGCTCACTCAGCTTATGGTTTATAACTGGCTCAAAGCGGGCAAGCTCGAGGGCCACGTCGAAAAAATCCGCAGCATCTATTCGCGCAAGCTCAATCTTATGTGTGACAATATGGATGAGCTTCTTCTGCCTTATCTCGATTATCACAGACCCGAGGGCGGCCTCTTTGTATGGGCAAAGCTCAAAGAGGGTATCGATATGCTTGAATTCGTAAAGAGAGCGTCGGCAAACGGCGTTTCGGCCGTGCCCGGCAACGCTTTCCTCACCGATATGAGTCAGAAGTGCGATTACATCCGCCTCAATTTCTCAACGCCCGGCGACGAGGGAATCGTCGAGGGAATCCGCCTGCTCGCAAAGACTGCCCGTGAGATGAAAGGATAAGAAATGGAAAACGAAATCATTAAAGAGAAAAAACCGGTTGTCCTCAGCGCCATTCAGCCGACCTCAATCCCCACCATCGGGAATTATCTCGGAGCGCTGAAAAACTGGAAGAATATGAGCGAGGATAACGACTGCCTCTTCGCCGTCGCCGATCTTCACGCGCTCACCGTGCACCCCGAGCCCGCAAAGCTCAGACAGCAGATTTATGAAATGTATGCAACTCTTCTCGCTCTCGGTCTCGACCCCGAGAAGAATATCGTGTTTATCCAGAGCATGGTGCCCGCCCACGCGGAGCTCGCCTGGATTCTCGACTGCTACACGATGTTCGGCGAGGCGCAGAGGATGACGCAGTTCAAGGATAAATCCCAGAAACACGCGGATAACGTCAATGTCGGCCTTTTTGCCTATCCCGTTCTTATGGCGGCGGATATTCTCCTCTATCAGGCGGATTATGTTCCCGTCGGAGCCGACCAGAAGCAGCATCTCGAAATCGCTAGGGATATAGCCGACAGATTCAATAACCTCAGAGGTCAGACCTTCAAGCTCCCTGAGCCCTATATCGGCAAAATCGGCGCGAAGGTTATGAGCCTTCAGGACCCCACTCAGAAGATGTCAAAGAGCGATACCAATCCCCGCGCGTCCGTATTCCTTTTTGATTCTCCCGATTTGATAATGAAAAAATTCAAATCCGCCGTTACCGACAGCGAGGCGAAGGTCAGATACGCCGACGGCAAGGACGGTATCAACAATCTCATGTCAATCTATTCGGGCTGCACAGGTCTCGGCTTTGATGAGATTGAGAGAGAATTCGAGGGCAAGGGCTACGGCGACTTCAAGGTCAGGGTAGCCGAGGCCGTTATCGAGGAGATAAGACCGGTACGCGAAAACTTCGAAAGAATAATGAAGGATAAGGCGTATCTGCTTGAGACAGCGGAGCAGGGAGCTCAGAGAGCGGGAAGGATTGCTTACCGCACTCTGCAGAAGGCTAAAAAGAAAGTCGGTCTCATAGTTGACAGATAAATATTCGTTAAATTGAATACAAATGCAATAATAATGAATATAAAATTGAAATATTCAACAAAAATGAATAAATTTTCATAAAACGCTTGAAATTATGCAAAAATAATGTATAATTGCTGTATAAAATACGAAAGGGCGACAATAGCAATGAAAGAAATCAAAAAAGTAGTTCTGGCATATTCGGGAGGCCTCGATACCTCCATTATCATTCCCTGGCTCAAAGAGAATTATAACAACTGCGAGGTCATCGCCGTTTCGGGCGATGTCGGTCAGGGCACCGAGCTTGACGGTCTTGAAGAGAAAGCGATAAAGACAGGCGCTTCAAAGCTCTATATCGAAGACCTGAAGGACGAATTCGTAAACGATTATATTTTCCCGACTCTCAAGGCAGGCGCCAAATATGAGAAGCTCTATCTTCTCGGCACCGCTTTTGCGCGCCCCCTCATCGCCAAGAGACTCGTTGAGATAGCCAAGGCCGAGGGCGCGGACGCCATCTGCCACGGCTGCACGGGCAAGGGCAATGACCAGGTAAGATTCGAGCTCGCCATCAAGGCGTTTGCTCCCGAGATGGAGATAATCGCCCCCTGGAGAATCTGGGATATCAAATCGCGTGAGGAAGAGATTGACTACGCCGAGGCGCATAATGTTCCCCTCAAGATAAACCGCGAGACAAACTATTCAAAAGACAAGAACCTCTGGCATCTCAGCCACGAAGGTCTTGACCTCGAGGATCCCGCAAACGAGCCCCAGTATCAGAAGCCCGGCTTCCTTGAGATGGGCGTCGCTCCCGAGCAGGCTCCCGATGAGGATACCTATATCACCATCCATTTCGAAAAAGGAATCCCCACATCCGTCAACGGCAAAGAGATGGGCGGCGTTGAGCTCATCGAGTGCCTCAATGAAATCGGCGGCAAAAACGGCATCGGTCTTGACGATATAGTCGAGAACCGCCTTGTAGGTATGAAATCGAGAGGCGTTTATGAGAATCCCGCAGGCGCGATACTTTTCAAGGCCCACGATATTCTCGAAACCCTCACCCTTGACAGAGACACAATGCATTATAAAGAAATCGTTGCCCATCAGTTTGCGGAGCTCGTCTATTTCGGCAAGTGGTACACTCCTCTCAGAGAGGCTCTCTCCGCTTTCGTTGACAGCACACAGAAGACCGTCACGGGCGACGTTAAGCTCAAGCTCTATAAGGGCAACATAATCACCGCGGGCGTTACCTCTCCCTACACGCTCTACAGCGAAGACTTCGCGACATTCGACGCCGATGAGGTTTACAATCAGAAGGATTCCGCGGGATTCATCAATCTTTTCGGTCTTCCTCTCAAAGTCAAGGCAATCCTCGACGCTCAGAGAAACGGCTGATAATCAAAACGGAAACGCCGGTTTATATTGGCGTTTCCTTACCATTTTATAAAGGCGGGATATTATATGAAATTATGGACAGGGCGCTTTTCGAAGGATATTGACAAGAGGACAAACGATTTCAATTCATCCATATCCTTTGATTCGAGAATGTACGCCCATGATATAGACGGCAGCATCGCTCACGCTTCCATGCTCGCCGCGAAGGGAATTATCTCCGCGCAGGACGGCGCCGCGATAGTTACCGGGCTCTCTCAGATAAAAAAGGAGATAGCCGACGGCACCCTCCTCATTGACCCCGAGGCGGAGGATATACACACCTTTATCGAGCAGACGCTCACGGCGAGGATAGGCGACGCGGGCAAGCGCCTTCATACCGGCAGAAGCCGTAACGACCAGGTCGCGCTCGATATACGCCTTTATCTCAGGGACGAATGCAAAGAGGTTATAAACCTTCTCTGTGAGCTTATAAAATCCCTTGATAATAAAGGTGAGGAATACGCTAACGCTATTATGCCCGGCTACACTCATCTTCAGAGAGCTCAGCCGATAACCTTCAAGGCGCATCTCTCCGCATACCGCGAGATGCTCAAAAGGGATATCGGCAGGGTAAAGGACGCCGCGAAGAGAATGAACGTTTCTCCTCTGGGCTCCGGCGCTCTGGCGGGCACAACCTATCCCATCGACAGGCAGCTTGTCGCCGACCTTCTCGACCTCGATTCTTATACAGCGAGCACTCTTGACGGAGTATCAGACAGAGACTTCTGCGTAGAGCTCGCCTCGGCCCTTTCGCTTATTATGGTCCATCTTTCAAGGCTCAGCGAGGAGATAGTCCTCTGGTGCTCCTGGGAATTCAAATTCGTCGAACTTGACGACGCCTTCTCAACCGGCTCGAGCATTATGCCCCAAAAGAAGAATCCCGATATCACCGAGCTTGTCAGAGGCAAGAGCGGCAGGGTATTCGGCGACCTTATGGGTCTGCTGACGGTTATGAAGGGAATCCCCCTCGCGTATAACAAAGATATGCAGGAGGATAAAGAGGCGGTATTCGACGCTTTTGATACCGTTAAAATCTGCCTTACAACGCTCGTCCCGATGATTGACACGATGAGAGTTATCCCCGAGAATATGAGAAAAGCCGCCGCGGGCGGGTTCATAAACGCCACCGACTGCGCCGATTATCTTGTATCAAAGGGGCTTCCTTTCAGGGACGCTTACAAGGCGACCGGCGAGGTTGTAGCGCTCTGCATAAAAGAGGGCAAGACTCTCGAATCCCTTCCTCT
>CACZTQ010000079.1 GCA_902784155.1 Oscillospiraceae bacterium | reverse complement strand
TCGCTTATCGAAAAGAAGGGTTTTGCGTGCTTCGCTCTGCTCTTCGGTATCTGGGGCCTGCTGATTATGGCTCACCATATCGTCAGCTATGAAGCTATCCTGAGACCGTTTATGGATTATCTCATCGAAAACAAGGTAATCACCAACGACATTGACGGCGTCACCTTCCTCAGGATGTTCACAAACGAATCAAATATCCTCGTCGATATTTTCCTGATTCTTTTTGCCGGTGGTATTTTCGGCAGTGAAAAGCTTTACAAGCTCACTCACAACGAGCTTCTCAGGGGCGCGATAACGCTGAATATCGCCGTTACGGGCATTATTTATTTCACCGTTCTCCTCCCGAGCAGTTCATCGTTCCCGACCGAGGTCAACGGCGTTTCAACAGGCGGAATGTGGTTCTCGAATGTCGTCAATATCTGGGATCACCTCATCACTCCCGTCTTCTTTACCGCCTTCTGGTTCTTCCCTGTTGAGAAGAAAAAGATACCCGTTGTGAAATACGGCCTTTGCTACCTCATTTATCCAATCTGCTATTTCATTATGTGCATTATTCTCGGCGCAAAAGACGGCTTTTATCCATATCCCTTCCTCAACGGCAGACAGATGTGGGACTTCATACCCGGCCTTAAAGATCAGCCTTATAACGCCGCGACCGGAGTGCTTCTCCTCGTTGCCGTGGTGGTTGTCCTTTCCGCCGTCTTCTTCGCAGTGGGCTGCGCTCTCAACGCCATCCACAACGCGAGAGTCAAAAAATATGTCTCGGGCAACGACACGCCCGCCGAAAAAGAATAATCAGAACCCGGCTTCCGGAGCGCACCCGCGCTCCGGATTTTTTTAGTCAGTCAGCAATGTGCAGTTGTCAGTTAGCAGTTAGCAGTGAGCAGTGAGCAGTTGACGGTCGCTTCGCTCCGGGTATATAGTGGCGGTAGAAGTTAACGCTCTTCGTAGGGGCGACAATCTGTCGCCCGCCATAGGGATATGCGGAGCATAAGTCAGTTAGCAATTAGCAATGTGCAATGTGCAATGAAGGGTCACGCTGACGCGCTCCAAATTATATAATGCTCACGCATATCGCCACACCCGTCACGGCTTATATCCTTATCGCCGTGCCACCCTCTCCGTTCTCGGAGAGGGCTAGGGGTTCTATACCGAACCGGTCACATATAATCGTAGTGCTTCGGCGGTTCGCCCCCGTTCTCGGAGAGGGCTAATGGTGCTATATCGAACCAAATATATATACCCGGAGCGAAGCGACCCTCAACTCCACACTCCACATTTCTCATTTCACATTATAAAACAGCCTGCGGATTTTCCGCAGGCTGTTTGATGTTTATCAGAGTGTTTCAATGTCGATACCGAGGATTTTTATATCCTCAAGCGGTTTGTCGCGAGGGTCTCTCTGAGCCGAGGCGATAGCGTCAACAACATCCATCCCTTCGAATACCTGACCGAATACGGTGTGATGATAGTCGAGCCAGGGAGTGCCGCCCAGGGCTTCGTAATCGTCAACTATTTCGGGCGGATATGAATCGGGATACTGCCTCATCTGTGAGATGAATCCGGGGTCGCAGGAGTGGAGCTGAACTATAAAGAACTGGCTTCCGTTAGTGCCGGGGCCGGCGTTCGCCATACAGAGTGCGCCGCAGAGATTGTGATAATCCGGGTGGAATTCATCCTCAAAAGGATGGCCCCAGAGGCTCTCTCCGCCCGTGCCGGTGCCTGTCGGGTCGCCGCCCTGAATCATAAAATCGGGGATGACTCTGTGAAAAATGATTCCGTCATAGTAGTTCTTTGCGGCAAGTCCCGTGAAATTCTCAACCGTTTTAGGCGCCGCCTCGGGAAAGAGAAGGACTTTTATATCGCCCTTGCTCGTTTTGATTGTTGCCGTCTTATCGCCCTTTTCGGGCTTCCTTGTCTGTTTGCTCATATTAACCTCCGTCAATGAATATCGTTTGTCAGTATTATTCTGCCGTCGTCCGTGAATCCCGCAATGATGCCGTTATAATCATAAGTGCCGTAAAACGGGCAGCGCGCATACATTGTCAGATTCCACTTGACATTGGGATAAACCTTGCCCTGCAGGTTTGGTATTATCGCGAGATCGGGTTTGATATATTTGAGAAATCCCATAGAGGAGGAGCCGTAGTAGCCGTGATGCCCCGCCTTGAGCAGATTGCATTCCCCGATTTCTTCCTTCAGCTTGTCTTCAAGGCCGGAGGGCTTCGTAATATCCGCGGCGAGGAAGGCGGATTTATCTCCCTTGGTGACTTTGATTCCGATGCTCGCCGAGTTTTCGCCCCTGCCTTCAAGATCCTCATAATAGCCGGTGTTAAAAAGCTTCAGACTGAAATCCCCGAATTCCATTGAATCGGGAATATCCTGAATCAGCTCAATGTTTCTCTCTTTTATATCCTTGATAATTGTCTTGTAGCAGGAGAGAAGCCCCCAGTCGCCGGATTCCATATCGTGGTCCATACGGGGATTGTATTCTTTGAAATAAGCCCTGTCTATGAGGATTTCTTTATCTCTCAGTATCGCGTCAAAGGCTCCGACATGGTCGTAATGGTAGTGAGTCCCGAGCACAAAATCGAGCCTCACCTTGCCCCCGCTGTCGAGCGCCGTCTTTTTAAGATAATCGATTACCCGCTCTTCGTATCCCTGATATTTTGTTTTTCTTCTCGGATTATGATTCCCTTCGCCCGAATCAATCAGCGCGAAATGTCCGTTGCTCTCAAGCAGGATGCAGTCGGAATTCGCTGTGTTGAGGAAGTGAATCCTGTCGTCGCAGACGGGTCCGTTCTCCTTTTCGGAAACGGGCAGATATCTCTTTGCGTAAATATTCCCGAGCACAACGGTGATGATATCCAGAATGAATATCGACGCCATAAGAGGAACTATAATCCAGGTTGCAATTTTTTTGACTTTATTCTTATTCATATAAACACCGACGCCTAATATAACACAAATCCGTCAGGAATTCCACAATTTTAAAAATTCTCTTGTTAATTTTTTCTTATTGTTGTAAAATAAACCGTATTCATTTAAAAGGAACGGCATTATGACTTCAAAAAAAGAACTGTTAATCAAATCAGTATATAAGACCGGATTTGCGGTTGCGTTCGGCCTGAGTATGGGCGTATGCGGCGTGACCGGCGCGTCCGGCGGAATGATTGTCGCCCTGATTTCGGCGGCCTTTCTGAATATCACGCCCGATACCCTCGTTTCACCCATGCTCACGGAGTTTCTCATTGTAACATCGGCGGCCTCGATGGCGGGGCCCGGCGCTGCAGCCGCCGTCGCCGTGCCGGGAGCGATACTGATGTTTTTCCTCTCGCGCAGCAGGGCTTTATGCGCGGCTATGCGTGATTCGGGCGGAACCGGCATCATATCTCTTTTCACGGCGCTCGCGGTCACAATTCTTGTTACAAATACATATTTCGGAATCGGCGCCTCGGGCAGCACGGTTATTGAAATGCTCAGGACCTACCGCTCTCTCGGCTTCCACCCGAACTGGCGCGGAATCCTCTACGGCACAATAGTAATGGTCGTTATGATAACGTTCCCGCGTAAATTCAAAAAGGCAAAGAATATTATGAATATGGCGTTTGCGGCTTTGCTGATAACGTTCGTTTTAAATCTCTGCCTCACACCGGGCTCAATGCCCGTGCCCTTCGCACAGGTCGGCGACAGGGCGGGAACTCTCTTTGACCTCACTCTTGAAATATCGGGAAGGAATATCCTTCTGATAATCGTTTCGGCGCTCGCTTTCGGCATAACGGGGGCCGTCTGCGCCGCGGGCGAATCATCCCTTCCCGGGAGGGCGGGAGCCTCGCTCTCGGCCGCAGCGTCGTCCGTATTCGGCTGCCCCGTCACCGCCGGGGGAAACAGCGCTCCCCGTGATTATATTTCGGGAATCATCGCCGCGGCGGCATCCGGTTTGATTATTATAATCACAAACGGATTTTCACGCCTTCCGGCCGCCTCCTGCGCGGTGGTGCTCATCGTCGCGGGCTGGCAGTCGCTCGATAAGCCCTCGCTCAGACGGGCTTTCGGGGGAGCGGGCGCGATAGTTTCTTCGCTGATAATTCTCGCCTCGCTCGCAACCATTCCCGCCTTCGGAGTGCTCGCCGCGTTTGCCTTTGCCGTATTCAAAACACGGCTGAAAGGGGAGGGGAGCTCCGCCCCGCCCGAAGCCTGACAGGCGAAGGCACCGTCCGGCTGTGATTTACGGCCGTCACTCATATAATCAACCGCCGCATCGGGTAAGACGCGGCGGTTTTTTAACAGCAGATGACTTCACGGTATTCCGGCAATAAAGCGCAGGCAAAAACAAAAACTTATCCCGTCCCCGAAAAAACTCTTGATTTTTTCTTTACAGTGTGATATTATATCCGTGCCTTGGGGGTGTAGCTCACTTGGGAGAGCGCTTGAATGGCATTCAAGAGGTAAGGGGTTCGATCCC
>CACZTQ010000078.1 GCA_902784155.1 Oscillospiraceae bacterium | reverse complement strand
TTTATCCATAATTTATCTCCTTAATGATTATTCGGTTTATTATTTGTCGTCAACAGCCGCTATGCCGGGAAGCTCCTTGCCCTCGAGGAATTCGAGAGAAGCGCCGCCGCCTGTTGAGATATGAGTCATCTTGTCGCCGAAGCCGAGCGAGTTGACTGCCGCAGCCGAGTCGCCGCCGCCGATGATGGTGACCGCGTCTGTCTCAGCGAGAGCCTTGGCAACCGCGAGGGTGCCCTTGTTGAGAACGGGATTCTCAAACACGCCCATGGGGCCGTTCCATACGACGGTCTTGGCGTGCTTTACTTCGAGAGCGAAATTCTCCGCGCTGACGGGGCCGATATCAAGGCCTTCCATATCGGCGGGAATTTCTCTGGAGTCAACAACTCTTGTCTCGATGGGAGCATCGATGGGGTCGGGGAAGCCGGGTCCTATAACGGTATCTATCGGGAGAAGGATTCTGACGCCCTTGTCGGCCGCCTTCTTGAGCATCTCTTTGCAGTATTCGATCTTGGTATCGTCGCAGATGGAGATACCGACCTCATAACCCTTCGCCTTGATGAAGGTGTAGGCCATACCGCCGCCGATGATAAGAGTATCCGCCTTGTTGAGGAGGTTATCGATAACATTGAGCTTATCCGCAACCTTTGCGCCGCCGAGGATGGTGACGAACGGTCTTGCGGGATTCTCGACCGCGTTGCCGAGATACTGAAGCTCTTTGCCCATAAGATATCCTACCGCGCTCTCGTCAACATATTCGGTAACGCCGACCGTTGAGCTGTGAGCTCTGTGAGCCGAACCGAAAGCGTCATTTACATAAATGTCGCAGAGGCTTGCGAGATCCTTTGAGAAGGCTTCGCCGTTCTTGGTCTCTTCTGCCCTGAAGCGGGTGTTTTCGAGAAGGACAACATCTCCGTCATTCATGGCGGCAACAGCAGCCCTTGCGTTTGCGCCAACGACCTCGTCGTCAGCGGCAAAAACTACCTCTTTGCCGAGCTTCTCGCTGAGTCTCTTGGCAACGGGAGCGAGTGAAAACTTGGCTTCGGGGCCGTTCTTGGGCTTTCCGAGATGCGAGCAGAGGATAACCTTCGCTCCGTCATCAATGAGCTTTTTGATAGTGGGGAGGGCGCCGTTGATTCTGTTGTCATCGGTTATAACGCCGTCCTTGAGGGGAACGTTGAAGTCGCAGCGGACGAGAACTCTTTTGCCTTTTGCGTTGATATCATCAACGGTCTTTTTGTTGAGTGTGGCCATACTTTTTATTCCTTTCTGTTTACAGATTAAATACTCTCTTCATCATCTCTTTGTAAGCGTCTTCCACTCCGCCGAGATCTCTGCGGAAGCGGTCCTTGTCGAGCTTCTCGTTTGTGTTGATATCCCAGAATCTGCAGGTGTCGGGAGAAATCTCGTCGGCAAGAACGATGGTGCCGTCGGCGAGTCTTCCGAATTCAAGCTTGAAGTCGATAAGGCGAACGCCGAGCGACTTGAAATACTCTTTGAGAATATCGTTGACTCTGAAGGCCATATCCTTAATGGTCTGAATCTCTTCCTTGGTGGCGAGACCGAGAGCGAAAGCGTGATAGCTGTTGATGAGAGGGTCGCCGAGGTCATCGTTTTTATAAGAGAATTCGATAGTCGGCTCGGGGAAGGTTATGCCCTCCTCGACGCCGTAATTCTTTGCGAATGAGCCGGCCGATACATTGCGGATAATAACCTCGAGAGGAACTATGGAAACCTTCTTTACAACCGTCTCGCGGTCGTTGAGCTCCTCAACATAGTGGGTGGGAACGCCGTTCTTTTCGAGAATCTGCATGAGGAAGTTGGACATTTTGTTATTCACAACGCCCTTGCCGCTGATTGTGCCTTTTTTGAGGCCGTTGAAGGCCGTGGCATCGTCCTTATAAGAAACGATGTAGAGTTCCGGGTCCGCTGTGGCAAATACTTTTTTTGCCTTGCCCTCATAGAGCTGATTAAGTTTTTCCATAGAAATCCTCTCCCTTATATTATTCGCTTAATATTATAACAGTTTTATACAAAAATACAATGTAAGATTTGTAGAATTTGCAGTAATTCTGCGTGTTTTTATGGTGTTATTATTCAAATACGGGATTAATACTCGAATTCTCCGGTAAACGCAATGACCGCGTTGCCTGTGAGAGTGACGCGCTCGTCTGTGTAGTTGACAATCATTTCGCCGCCGGTGAGCCTGACGGTTATATCCTTGCCCTTCTCACAGAAGCCGTTTTCGCAGGCCGCTACAACCGCCGCGCACGCGCCCGTGCCGCAGGCGAGAGTTGCGCCGTTACCGCGCTCCCATACTCTTACGCGAAGGCTTGTTTTGTTGACCACTCTGACAAACTCGGTGTTGACCCTGTGGGGGAACACCTCGTTATATTCAAACTTGGGCCCGATACCGGTAACGTCAAGCCCCTCGGTCTCGTCGCAGATAGTGACGAAGTGGGGGTTTCCGACATCGACGCAGGTGCCGGTGTATTCGACTCCGTCAACGACGACCTTCTTGCCTGTTTCGGTTATCTTCGCTCTGCCGATTTCGACCTTCGCCGCGCTGACCTTGCCGTCTCTGAGATAAACCTTGACTCTGTAAACTCCGCTCGCTGTCTCTACCGAGATTATCTCGCTGCGGATGTAGCCGTTATCATAGAGATACTTGGCAACGCATCTGAGATTGTTGCCGGCCATCTTTCCTTCGGAGCCGTCTTTATTGAATGTGCGCATCTTAACATCCGCGCGGCTTGACTTCTCTATAAGAACGAGACCGTCGCTGCCGATGCCGTAATGCTGCTTGCAGAGATTCACGCAAAGGGATTCGGGGCAGGTAATGCTGCCGTCAAAATTCTCGATGAAAATATAGTCGTTTCCGCAGGACTGCATCTTGGTGAAAGGTATCTTCTTTCTCCACGGGCGCATATTGTTGATATCGACAAGCTCGGTGTTGACCGGAGTGTAGCCGCTCTCGATAATATCCGCAAGAGCGTTTGCCGTGTCAAGCGAGGTAAGGCAAGGAATCTCGAGCTGCATCGCGCGGCGGTGAAGGGAGGTGTAATCGCCGATTGTCGCGTCCTTGACGGCGCCGGTGTAGATAATGTAATTGACCTTGCCGCTCTCCATAAGCGCGCCGAGCTCCGCTCCTTCGACAGCGTTGACGGCGATACCCGATTCGCCTATGGCCTTCGCCGTGCCGGGAGTGGCGTAAATCTTTATCTGAAGGTCGATGAAGCGCTTGGCGAGAGAAACGGCCTCCTGATAATCGTTATCCTCAACGCTGATGAGCACGGCGGGTGCTCCCTCGTTTCTTGACGGGACGGAGAATCCCGCTGCGGTAAGCCCTTTGAAGAGCGCCTCGGCCGTTGTCTTGCCTATGCCGAGCACTTCGCCCGTTGACTTCATCTCGGGGCCGAGGATTGAGTTTGCGTCCATCAGCTTCTCAAATGAGAATACGGGCACCTTGACGGCGTAATAAGGAGGAGTCCTGTAAAGGCCCTTGCCGTAGCCGAGATTCGCGAGCTTGTCGCCGAGCATAACCTTTGAAGCGAGGTCAACCATGGGTACGTTCGTAACCTTGCTGATATAGGGTACCGTTCTCGACGCTCTCGGATTCACCTCTATAACATAAAGCTCGTTTTCATAAATGAGATACTGTATGTTGACAAGCCCCTGAGTGCCGAGCGCGAGCGCGAGCTTTTCGGAGCAGTCGCAAATTTTTTCAAGGAAATAATCGTTGAGATTATAGGGCGGATAAACCGCGATGGAGTCGCCGCTGTGAATACCGGCGCGCTCAATATGCTCCATGATACCGGGGATGAGAACATCGGTGCCGTCCGAGATGACATCGACCTCAAGCTCGATTCCGGGCATATATTTATCGATGAGAACGGGATTCTCGATTCCGCCGGCGAGAATCTTATTCATATACGCCTCGGTCTGCTCGCGGGAGCGCGAGATGGTCATATTCTGACCGCCGATAACATAGGAAGGTCTGAGGAGTACGGGGTAGCCGAGCCCCTCCGCGGCGTTGAGAGCCTCCTCAAGCGTATTGACGCCGAGACCCTTGGGCCTGCGGATTGCGAACCGCTCAAGCAGGGCGTCGAATTTTGCCCTGTCTTCGGCAACGTCGATACTCTCGGCGGATGTGCCGAGAATCCTGATGCCGTTTTCGCTCAGGAAGCCCGTAAGCTTAATGGCCGTCTGCCCGCCGAACGCCACAACGACGCCGATGGGATTCTCGACCTTGATTATATTCATTACATCCTCGGGATAGAGAGGCTCGAAATAGAGACGGTCCGCCGTATCATAGTCGGTTGAAACGGTCTCGGGGTTGTTGTTGACTATAACGACCTCGTAGCCCATC
This sequence comes from Oscillospiraceae bacterium, assembly GCA_902784155.1. Taxonomy (GTDB): domain Bacteria; phylum Bacillota; class Clostridia; order Oscillospirales; family Acutalibacteraceae; genus CAG-177. The sequence goes on along the minus strand of CACZTQ010000078.1, from coordinate 1,063 downwards.
TCGCGCAATGTCCATACGCAGTGGACGGAGCTGTAGTCAAACTCTATGCCCTGGCCGATTCTGATGGGGCCGGAGCCGAGAACCATAACGACGGGCTTCCCGCTTCTCGGGAAGGAGCGCGCCTCGCAGTAGCCGCCGGCAACGGAGTAAAAATATGGGGTTTCCGCGTCAAACTCGGCGGCGCAGGTGTCAACCATCTTATAGCTGAATTCGCATCCGGGAAGCTCCTTCGCTCCGCTGATTCTCTTTATAGCGGCGTCGGGATAGCCGTAGCGCTTTGCCTGCTCATAGTCCCCTTCTCCGAGACCTCCGGCGATTTTCGCCTCAAAGTCAACGAGGTTCTTGAGTTTATTTACAAACCATCTGTCTATCTTGGTGATATTGAAAATCTCGTCGGGAGTCATACCCTTCTTGAGAGCTTCAAATACGGTGAAGAATCTGCGGTCATCCTGCTTGGCAAGGCGGACCTCAAGCGGCTCGTCGGTGAGCGGCTCGGCGTTGAGGGTATCGAGAGAAATCTCGGCTCCTCTGACAGCCTTCATAATCGCCTGCTCAAAGCATCTGCCGATTGACATAACCTCGCCGGTCGCCTTCATCTGGGTACCGAGCTTGCGGGATGAGCCTGCGAATTTATCAAACGGCCACTTCGGGAATTTAACGACAACATAGTCAACCGAGGGCTCAAAGCAGGCGCAGGTCTTGCCGGTGATATCGTTCTTGATTTCGTCAAGATTATAGCCGAGAGCAAGGCGTGTCGTCATCTTCGCTATGGGATAGCCCGTCGCCTTTGAAGCGAGCGCGGACGAGCGCGAAACTCTGGGATTAACTTCTATGACAGCGTATTCAAAGCTGTCGGGGTTGAGAGCGAACTGGCAGTTGCAGCCGCCGACGATGCCTATCGCCGAGACTATGTCAAGCGAAGCGTTTCTGAGCATCGCATACTCTTTGGGAGAGAGGGTGAGCGCGGGAGCGCAGACTATTGAGTCGCCCGTGTGAATACCTACGGGGTCAACGTTTTCCATCGAGCAGATTGCTATCGCGTTGCCCGCGGCGTCGCGCATTG
>CACZTQ010000077.1 GCA_902784155.1 Oscillospiraceae bacterium | reverse complement strand
TCTTGGGATTGTTCGGATCCTGAAGCTCATCGGTAAGGCGCTTTGGTAATTTATCAGCTCCCGCCTTCTGGCCGAGGATTACATTTGCCATACGCTCGGCATTCCAGCCGTAAGCACCCCAGGTGAGGAATTTCGCCATATTTGATTTCATACCCGTCGCGAGTTTGACCGCGATGGCGTGAGGAAGCAGCGGAATATTTATCTGAGGAACCTTGGTGAAATGGCTCAGAAGATTCACAACGGGGCCGACATAAGGAAACGCGGCAAGAATTATTTTAGTCAGAAACAGATTCGGCTTTGCGATGAGGAATCCCGGAAGAACCGCGTAGCTCGTGAATAAGCAGCTGCCCGCGCCCGAGATTGACTCCATCAGATTCTGGAACATTATGCCTATGGCCGCCTTGCCGTGAGGAGTGAGAGAATTCACATCAAGGCCGAGGCCCTCGACAACCACCATATAGCCGGCGTTAAGGTGGCATCCGCCTCTGTTTGCGGTGGCGTATCCGAGCCCCTGACCGACAGCGTGTCTCGGTTCATAGGCGGCGAGCTCCATTCCCTTGGCGTTGATGGCAAATTCCTTTCCGCCGTATTTGTCGCTCATACGCTTTGAGCCGTCCGCTATATCGTTGCCCTCGCCTCTGCGGTAGGCAATGTCTTCAAACATCCGTGAAATATTATCCGTTTCGCCGAAATGAACTCCGAAATCGTGAATCCCTTTTTCGGCGAGCTCCATTGCAAACGCTATTGAGCCGGCGCAGGAGATAGCGTCCATACCGAGCTCATCGAGCTCAAAATTCCATTTGAGGATTTTTTCGATATCGTCGTTGAGAATATTCGGGCCGAAGAGGCCGAGCGTTTCAAGCTCGGGGCCTTTGACGACCTTGCCGTTGACGACGACCTTTCTCGCGCATCTTATGACACAGCCCGTGCAGGCTCCGTTTGAAACAAGGTGTTTTTCCGCGAGCTCCTCACCCGAAACCTTCTCGAATCCGTCAAATCTGCCGGCCGAGAAATTCTTGGTGGCGAGTATGGAATGCGCCTGCATCGGGGCGATGAGCCCCGCGCTGCCGAGCTTCGGAAGCTGCCTGCCCGTCAGCGGATGCGTTTTGAGAAGCTTTGTCCATTTAACATTGAATTCGCGGAGTTTCTGCTCGTTCGCTATCTTCGGAAGCATAGTGCCTTTGGCTGTTACCGCCTTGAGTTTTTTATCGCCGAATACAGCGCCGACTCCGCCTCTGCCCGCTGTTCTCTCATTACTGAAAACGCAGGCGTAGAGGACTTTATTCTCGCCCGCGGGCCCTATAACGAGCCTGCCCGGGTATTCGCTGAGTTTTTCCTGTGTTTCGCCGGTTGTAAGCCCCCAGATTTCCTCCGCGCTTTCGAATTCAACCTTATCGCGCGTAATATGAACCGTTACGGGCTTTTCGCTTCTGCCGGCGAAAATAACCGCGTCGTAGCCCGCCCTCTTGAGCGAGAGGCCGAAATCGCCTCCGCAGTTTGAGGATGTTATGATATTCGTCAGCGGAGAAATCGTGGAGATATTGAATCTCGAAGTATTCGGGCAGCCGCATCCCGTGAGCGGACCTGTGGTAACGACAAGCCAGTTATCCTCATCAAAAGCCTTCATTTCGGGCGTGATATGATGAAGAAGAATATCGGCCGCCATTATTTTGCCGCCGAGAGTGCGCTCCCTGTCTTTGTCGGTCCAGGGAAATTCGCCGAAGGTCTGCTTAGTCAGATCGACAAAGAGCACTTTTCCCATATAGCCGCAGTATTCAGTCAATTGAATCACCTCTGATTTTCAGCGTATGTATTTCATTGTTGTCATATATATAAAGCTTTCCCGCATTCTGCACATTGCCGAGAAAGCAATCAACGGCAAGCTGCGCCTCGAGAGCGCCGATTATCGCGGCGGTAGTGCTCGGGGAGCGGTTTTTATTCCCCGTTTCATTGAGACAGCCCGCCGCCTCAAGGTCGGGTGTTCTGCCCGGAATATAAAGATACGCCATGCCGAAAAATCC
>CACZTQ010000076.1 GCA_902784155.1 Oscillospiraceae bacterium | reverse complement strand
TCGTGAGCACCTCACCTTCGGGGCAATATACGACCTTTATATATGAGCTCACGCTCGGGCAGCCCGCTTTGATTGCCACCTTCTGACAATTCGCGGCTATCTCCATAAGCTCGTCATAGCTCTCCCCCTCAACCGTCGTCTCAAAAGGACCCACATAACAGTTGAGGCCGGTGCTTTTGATATAAGCTATGACCTCGTCAACAATGCGTATAAGCTCGTCTTCGCTGTCAACCTGCGGCAGCACCTGAATCGCAATACTCGCTTTCATTTCTTAATCTCCTTTATAAAAATAATAAAACCCCATACATTGAGTACGGGGCGACATTAAGCCTTTTTACCTCCGCCCGCATTATCGGGATCAGGTTATGGGTATAATCTCAGCCGAAAAAATCAGCACCCCGTTGTTATTATGAATAACTGAATATTATCTTATCTTCTTTAAAATCTTTTTCTTTATTTTCTGATTCTTTAATTCTTATTCTTTGCCTCATCCGTATCGCGGTAATACTGAGTTTTGGGATCCGGATGTTTTCTTTCGCTCCAGAGCTTCTCGGCAACCGGCTTCCACTCCTCGGCGAATTTCTCAGTCTTCGCGGTGAGCTCCTCAACAGACTCCTTCTCGACAAGGTCGGTCGAAGCGGCCTTTGTCTGATTGACCATCTGCCTTATGAATTCGGGATTCTCAAGCATCGGGCAGGGTCTTAAATGGTTGTCGTTAAACGGCTGATTGTGATAATAGGCCATAAAGAGCGGGCTCTGAAGGCCTTCGAGAAGCGTTTTATTCTTAATATTTGAATCGGAGAAGTGGATGAATACGCAGGGCTCCATATCTCCCTCGGAATTGATGTGGAAATAATTCCTGCCTCCGGCTATGCACCCGCCTACATACTCGGCATCGTCCTGGAAATCCATAAAGAACATGGGCTTGCCGGAATGGGAGTCCCTGACCTTCCTGAGCCAGTCATACATAAATGCGCGCTGGTCCGGCTTCGGGATAAGATCGACAGCGGCGTTTTTGCCAACGGGCATATAGTTGAAATAGAATGCGAATCTTACTCCGAGCTTCGTCATCCTGTCAAGGAATTCATCGGATGTGACAGAGGGAATATTCGCGCTCGTGTAGCAGACGGAAATACCGTAGATAAGGCCGTGGGAATGCATGAGCTCAAGGGCCTTGATGCTCTTTTCATAAGCGCCGGGGCCTCTTCTCATATCGTTGCTCGCCATATCGCCCTCAACGCTGACGGCGACGGTGAGATTGCCGAGCTTTTTCATCTCGAGGCAGAAGCTCTCGTCGATAAGGGTGGCGTTGGTGTAGCAGAGGAACATGCAGTTCGGATTCTCTCTGCAGAGCGTGATAATATCATTCTTGCGGACAAGAGGCTCGCCGCCCGTCATCATATAGACGTGAGTGCCCAGAGCCGTGCCCTGATTGACAATGCTCCTCATCTCATCGAGAGTGAGATTCGATTTGTGGCCGTATTCCGCCGACCAGCAGCCCTTGCAGTTCATATTGCAGGCGCTCGTCGGGTCAAGCAGTATAAGGAAAGGAATGTTGCAGTGATATTTTTCTCTGTTATTCCTGACCGTCTTGGTGCCGTTGATTCCCGCGCCGATTCCGAGAGCGAGCAGCATCTTTTTAAGATAGTCGCCGTCGCACTCTTTAATGACAGACATGGCGAATCTGTTCCAGACATTTGACGGGTCCCTGACCGCGTTTCTGAAAGCGTCGTAATTCTTTACGGGGAAGTTTGAGCCCATCAGCTTCTGACCGAGGTCTATAAGCTTTATTATATTGTCAGCCGGATTCTTACGGATATATTTATATGCCCTGTCAAAGGTGATTCCGGCAATGAATCTCTGAAATCTTTCTTTTACGGTTATTATCACACTCGCCCCCTTTCCTGCGGGATTATCTTAAAACAATCAAAGTATAATATAACACAAATATAAAATTTTTCAAGTATTTTATTGATATTTAATATCATTTATAGTATCATTAACCCATATTGCGAAAGGCGCATAAATATATGAAAGAATCAATGCTTAAACTCAGACACAGCTTCGGTCTGGCAGTCAGAATAATCATAACCGTCGGTATCGCCGCCCTGATTATCTGGAAATACAACGATTTGAAGAGCATCGATATAAAGCTGATTATCGACTCCGCCTCCTCACATTTCATCGCAATCGGCTCGGTGCTCGCGGTATATCTTCTCAAGGGAGTCACCTTTGTCATCCCCGCCTCCGTCTTATATATAGCGGTGGGGCTCGCTCTTGACACCTGGGAGGCGCTGGCGGTGAATATCGCCGGCGTGGTGCTCGAATTCTCGGTATCATATCTTCTCGGCATCATT
>CACZTQ010000075.1 GCA_902784155.1 Oscillospiraceae bacterium | reverse complement strand
TTTCATTTCTGTTCTCCTTTTTGCTCCGGGTCACCATCATATAACATATATGTATGGGTGATGTTTCCCTTTTCGTATCTTGAACTGCCGATTACTCTGAAGCCGAGCTTCTCATAATATCTGATATTTCCCTCATCCTGCGCCTCGAGGCCGAATTTGTATCCGAGCGGCGAGAGGTCCTCGATTCCTTTTCTGATAAGAGACTGAGCTATCCCCTGCCTCTGATAACCGGGATCGACAAAGACCGGAGAGATAATCCAGGTATCTTCGTCAAAGACTCTGACATCAAGCGGAGAATAGGCGAAAAGAGTCCGCAGGGTGTTGGGCCAGAACCAGTAAAGATAGAGCCAGTCCGCGCATCTGAGAAAATCGGCAACGCCGTATTCATTATGCGCCCTGCGCCAGACACAGAGCCCTCTGTTTTCATCGTCGATATAGAAATAATCCTCGCCGTTTGAGGTGTTCAGACGCTCCATCATAAAATGAGAAACGAATCTGACTCTGCGCGCGGGATTCTTTGTGGCATAACAATGAACGGGATCGTTGACGTATGCCCTGCCCGCCATTTCCGCAAAGAATCTGAGTTCTTTTTTTGTAAGCTTTTCGCCGGGTCTGATAATTCTCATTCTTTTCACCGCCGGTTAAGGTAAAAAACTGCCGATTTCTCGGCAGTTTATAAGATAAAAATCTGTTGCGAATCAGTCGGCCGAATTCTCCTGCGCGGGAGCTTCGGGAGCCGCTTCTTCCTTCTTCTTATGGAAAAGAATCTTGTCAACCGGGAAGTAGAGGAAGAACTGAACGGCGGAGCAAATCATTGTTGCGAGATTCGCGGCCGCGTCGCCCTTCATCCAGCCCTTGCTGATAAAGGTGTGTGTCAGAGTGGGGTTAAGCCACGCCGAGAAGCAGATGAGCGCTATGGTGAATATGATATAAATCGGAAGCGTCACTGCGATATTCGCGCCTGAATTGAAAGTCTTTTCTCTGTTGACAAAGAAGGCGACTATCTGGGCAACGATATTGGCTGTGTTGTTTGAAATGAAATAGCCGAGGCCGCCTATACCGACAGCTCCCTCAACCATATTAACGGGTGATTTGAATACCCACCACTCAAAATTCTGACCGAAGAGGTCAACTATCGGGGGAAGGTGATTGAGAATGTTGAGCAGCGCAAACTGGACTATCATAGCCAGAAGGCTGACAAAGATGAACTTTACAAACTGCCAGATGGTAGTTACGGCCGAGCCCTTGCTGTCGGCGGCTTTATCAATCTGATTAAGTTTTCCCATTTTATTCTCTCCTTATTATTCGTCAAAAGTATCGTCTTTTGATTTCTTGCTCTTTTTTCTGCTGGCTTTGCCTTCGGCTGCGGCGTCCTCAATCTTTTTCTTTTTTTCTGCCTCTGCAGCCTCTTTAGCCGCCTGTCTCTCAGCCTCAAGCTTTTCGTTGGCGGTGTTGTTGGTGGAAACGGCCCAGCGGGTGATTTTCATTTTATTTCTGTCGGCGCCTGTTTCGATAACGAGAGAATCGTCTTTGATTGTGACAACTCTGCCCATGATACCGCCGATTGTTGTGATTTCGTCGCCGACCTGAATGTTATCACGCATTGACTGCTCTTCTTTTTGCTTCTTTTTCTGGGGACGGATCATCATAAAATACATGATCGCAAAAAGAGCAACCATCATAATTATAAGACCGATGGGACTTCCTCCCTGACCTGACGCGCCGGCATTACCGCCCTGGGCGGCAGCGCCTGCCAATAAAACGATTGAATTCATCTGGTGACCTCCAAAAATTGATAATTTATTATAAAATAAAATAATATAATATGCAATAGTTTTTTGAAAATTAAATCCTTGTGTCGAGCAGGTCAACGTATCTGTCGCGGTATTCGGCGAAGGTCCCGCTGTCGAGAGAATCGCGGATTTCCTGCATCAGATTATTGTAAAAATACAGATTATGCATAACGCAAAGGCGCATCGCGAGCATTTCCTTCGCCTTGAAGAGATGGCGGATATACGCGCGAGAAAACTTCCTGCAGACCGGGCAGCCGCATTCCTTATCAACGGGAGAATCATCCTTTTCATACTTATTGTTATTAAGGTTGATGATACCCGATTTTGTGAAGAGATGGCCGTGCCTCGCGTTCCTGCTGGGCATTACGCAGTCAAATAAATCAACGCCTCTCGAAACCGCTTCGAGTATATTCCCGGGAGTGCCGACTCCCATGAGATAGCGTATTTTATCCTGCGGCATATAGGGCTCAACGGCGGAAATAATGCGGTACATATCCTCCTTGGGCTCCCCGACCGCAAGGCCGCCTATCGCGTAGCCGTCAAGATTCAGAGCCGCAATCTGCTTCATATTCTCAATTCTCAGGTCCTCGTAGGTGCATCCCTGATTTATGCCGAAGAGAAGCTGATTCTTATTAACGGTGTCGGGCAGGGAATTGAGTCTCTCCATCTCAGCCTTGCACCGCTCAAGCCATCTGACAGTCCTCTCGCAGGAGCTCATTGCGTAGGCGTACTCCGCAGGATTCTCAACGCATTCGTCAAACGCCATCGCGATGGTCGAGCCGAGATTTGACTGAATCTGCATACTTTCTTCGGGGCCCATAAAAATATGCCTGCCGTCAACGTGGCTCTGAAAAGAAACGCCCTCCTCCTTGATTTTGCGCAGCGAAGCGAGCGAAAAGACCTGGAATCCTCCGCTGTCTGTCAGTATGGGGCCGCTCCAGCCCGTGAATTTATGCAGGCCGCCGAGCTCCTTTATAAGCTTATCGCCGGGCCTTACGTGCAGATGATAGGTGTTTGAGAGCATAACCTGGCAGTTGATTGTTTCAAGGTCAGTTGATGAGAGAGCGCCCTTGATTGCGCCGCAGGTCGCGACATTCATAAAAGCGGGAGTCTGCACGGTGCCGTGAACGGTAACGAATTCTCCCCTTCTTGCCGCTCCTTCTGTTTTTAAAAGTCTGTACATAATAATTCCTTATAATCCAAATATACGGTCTTGATTATAAATAATTCTATAATATCGTCATTTTAAAGTCAACAAATTTTTCTTGACTAAACAGCAATAAATATATATAATAAAATAGTATATATGCAAGTATTATCATCCTGAAAGGGTTTTTAGATGAAAATTATCGTAGCAGGCGCAGGATTCGGAGGATTGCAGGCGGCAAAGATGCTCGCCGCAAAAGGGCACGAAGTCACAATCTATGAGAGAGCCTCCGAAGATGAAATTGGATATAACTGTTTTGACGACGTTGATTACAAGATTGTCAGCGACGTCGGTATCAAATTACCCGAGGGAAGCTACAGAAGCGAAGACCTGACTCTGATTCCCCCGTTTACAGAGGATAATATCACAGTCAGCGTTCCGCAGGAGCAGCGTCCGTGGAGAGTCAACCGCAGAAAGCTTCAGACCCAGATGATCAAAGAAGCTGTGGCAAAAGGCGCAAAGATTATATATAACACAGCCTGCAGGAAGCTGATCATCAAGGGCGATAAAATCGGCGGCATCATTGCAGGAGCCGAAAAAGAAAAGATTTACTGCGACTTCGTTATAGATTCCTGCGGCATCACCTCTCCCCTCAAGAGGTCTCTCCCCGATGAATTCGATATAATGAAGGAGCCGGGCGAGCAGGAATACTTCAGCTCATTCAGAGGCATTTTTGACAGCTACCCCGATGTTCCACTGCCCAAGCAGAAGAATAAGCTGTTTGTCAAATTTATGGGTCAGTCGGGCTTTTCGAGAGTTATTGTCGAGCCCGACGGCAAGATAGATGTCTTTATCTCAAAGCTCGGCAAGATGTCGAGATTCGAATTTGAAACTCTTTTCAGACAGCTCAGAATCGAGAATCAGTTCATAGGCTATGAAGACCTTGAAAAAGGCAGATTCGCAAAGATACCCACAAGATTCCCGCTGACTAAGATGGTTGCGGACGGCTACGCCGCCGTAGGCGACAGCGCGTTTATGGCGAGCGCAATGCTCGGTCGCGGAATCGGAGACGCCATCAAGGGCGGTCAGATTCTCGCGGATACGGTAATCGAATCCGGGGATGTGACGGCAAAGTCGCTGTGGAAGTATCAGCTCACCTATTTCAGGCAGGTCAGCGCCGAGAGATTCGCCTATGACTCGATGAGAAGGGCTCTCTTCGCCTCGAAGTCAGACGAAATCCGGTTCCTGCTCGAGGGCGGATTCCTTTCACAGGAAGAGCTCAAGGCAGTCATACTCGGTAAGGGATTATCCTCTTCCGCAGGATTCGTCCTATCAAAATTCTCTGTCGGCAGACGCAAATTCAAATACTACGTCGAGGTTGTCAAGTCTCTCTCGAGAGGTAAAAAAGCGGTCGCGCTCGCGAGCCAGATACCCAACAGATACGAAAGAGGCAGAGTCAACTCCTGGCAGAGTAAAATCAGCGACCTCTATAAAGATTAAAATAACGAATACCCGCTCACCGGAGCGGGTATTTTTATATGCAGTAAAGATTTGTATCCCAGGCGGGGATATAAGGATGATGCCTCATTTCGAATTTATATCCGGGCAGGGTTTCGCTGATGAAAAGCGGTATCCTGAAAGCGTCGTCAAACCTGTGA